>JAYVJI010001077.1:0-3713 GCA_043769435.1 Verrucomicrobiota bacterium | reverse complement strand
GTCGCAGCAACCATGGAGGATATTCACCGGGCGGGAGGAATGACCGCGCTGAATGCATGGTTCACCAGCTTTTCCAGCTCCCACGCAGATGAGCCGGGGCTCGTAGCTTCTGCCATGACCGGCATCGCAGGGCGGCTGGCCCAGTCCGAGGATCCAGCGGCCATGAAAAACTTCATCACCAAAAACGCCGAATCTCCATTCCTGTCCCCTGCCGCATTGACAAAATTAAACGGAAAACTGGCAGCTACCGACCTCGACACCAGCATGGGATTCCTCTCGAATTTCACGCTGAAACGCGGCGACTTTCAGCGTGAACTTCCTAACATGTTGCGGGCTATCGTCGACACCTCCACCAACTCCAACGTCAATGGAATGGGCAACTGGCTCAATAGCAACAAAAACAGCCCACTCTATAATATGATAGCCACGCAATACAGCGAACGCCTCATGCGCGATGACCCCGCTGCCGCCACCCAATGGGCCCGGACCATCACAGACCCCGCCATGCGCAGCGCCGCCTTGAAAAACACCGGCGTGGAGGAGGGAAAATGACGCCGACAGGGGAGTATGCTCAGTTTTGGGGTGAAGGTGCCGATGGTGTCACAGGCCCCCGGTTTCAGCGCTGAGACCGCTGGCTCGGTGCCCCCGGCTGGTCCATGGCAGCCTGCGGCACCAACTTGACCCACGAAGCATACTACACCAGCAATAATGCCGATATCTGCAAAAGTGCCCCCGGTGCTCTGCGGGGATTCAGAGTCAATCTAGGCCTCTCGTTCTGAATTTAGAATTTAGTAAGCATTACGGATGTCACGGAATATGAATTACCGCCTCAAAATGCTGCCAGCAGCTCAAAGGTGAACCCCCGGAGGTACTCGCTCTCCGGAACGCCCAGCAGGATGGGGTGGTCGGAGCGCTGACCGTGGCTGGCGAGCACGCTGAGGGTCCGCTTGGCGTCGACTGCTGACTCCAGAATGATGCTGCGGAAGTCGCCGGTGCTGACGTGGTGTGAGCAACAAAACGTGCTCAGAATACCTCCGTTGGGAATGAGCTTGAGTGAGCGCAAGTGAATCTCCTTATAGCCACGCATGGCGTCATTGAGATTTTTCCGGCTGCGGGCGAAGGACGGAGGATCAAGGATGATCTGGTCCCACTGACTGCCTGCAGTTTCCTGCTCCTTGAGAAAGTCGAAAACGTTAGCGCAAACGAAGGTCAAGCGGTCCGAGACGCCCATGGCTTCAGCGTTTTCCCTGGCGGCGGCGAGTGCGGATTCGCTGCTGTCCACGGCGGTGACGTGCGTGGCTCCGGCGGCTGCGGCGGCCAGGGCGAATCCCCCTTGGTTGGAAAAGCAATCCAACACTGTCCGGCCTTTGGACCACTGGGCGGAGGCACGGTAGTTGTCGAGCTGGTCGAGGTAAATGCCGGTCTTCTGTCCTGCGTTGAGGTCGATGAGAAACGTCCCGCAGTCCGTGGTTACGCGGAACGGCGCAGGCATTTCTCCATGCAGCATGCCAGTCATCACTTCCATCCCTTCAGCCAGGCGGATGGTATTATCATTGCGCTCGATGACGGTCTCGGCGCCGAGAACCTTCACCAGCGCAGCGGCGATGAGTTGTTTCCGGATGTCCATGGCCAGCGTTAGGGTTTGTAGGACAAAGTGTGGGCCGTAGCGGTCAATCACCACTCCCGGCAGGCCATCGCTCTCACTCCAGACGACGCGGCACAGCGTGCGATCAAGGTGGGGCAGAGCCTCCCGGCGGCGCCACGCACGCTGGATGCGGCGCTCAAAAAAATCTTGGTCCAGTTCTTCCCGGTGCCTTGAAAAACGGCGGGCTACGATCTGCGATTTAGGATTATAGATCCCGCTGCCCAGCGGCTTGTCACGGAAGTCCTTGAGCGAGACCACGGCTCCGGGTTCCGGATCGCCAAAGGTTTTGAGAACATCTGCGCCATAGACCCACTCGTGGCCGTGAAAGATGCGTGCACGTGGTTTGATAACTAGTCCGGCCATATGGAATTAAGAAGTAAAACTTGAAAGGTGAGTAGAGAACCGAAGCGGGTGACAACGGTGAGGGAATCAGAGATCCATGGCGACAGTGTGATATAGAATACAACCCATTGCTTGATGCCGGGAATGCCGGGGATGCCTGTGCGCTGAGGCGGGGCGGCATCAGCCCCTGAGCCGCGGAATGGGGGATTCCCGCGTGTCGGATTTACCAGCCTCAAACGATGACGCCCTTTGCGCGCCGGTCTTTTTCGCGCTCGATGAGCGGGATGGTTTCGCCCGTTTCCTGCACCTGCACGCCAGCATCCGTTAGCTTCGCCATGGTCAGACCATGGAGCACGGGAATTTCCGCAGCCATGGATTTGAAGACATCTTCGATGCTATAGAGGCCGTTTTGTCCACTGATGGCGAGGATAAGGTCCCGGAGCACCTCCCAGTCATCCCGGGCTTCACCGGGGGGCTGAGTTGCTTGATTCAGCCGCTGGAGCCGGCCCGTGGCATTGATCATGGTGCCGCGCTTCTCCGCGTAGGCGGCAGTGGGCAGGACGACGTGAGCCAGTTCGGCGCAGGTATTGAGCATGACATGCGTCTGCACCAGACACTCCAGCTTGCGGAGGTCATCTGCGGTGAATCCAGCATTGAGGATGTTTTCCCTCAGGGCGATGACGCCGCGCACCTGACCGCTTTGAACTCTGCTGCGGATGCCCGCCAGTTGCGCCCCGGGCGTGGGGGTGAGGATGGCCACCACGCCGGCCGTGTTAGGATTCCGGTCTCTGTGAAGCAGGTAGTTGTCCCCCTCCCCGCTGCGGGGAATGATGTCGATGTTCTCAGCACTGATGTTCAGTATCGCTGCCAGACGCCGGGCCAGGAAGAGTTCTTCATTGGTCATCCGTCCGCTGGCAATGAGCGCCAACTGGCTGCCGGCAATGGTCGGGAGCATAGCGGCAGCCTTGTTCAGCGCCTCCTTCCATCCGGCCGGGCGGTGCCTCGCCCCGTCGCTGAGGAGCGGGCTGGTGAGGCGCCGCTCGCTGTTGACCCAGTGAAAGTCAAGCCGCCCGCTATCGCACATCCAAGTGGAATTGACCTCATCGTTTTGCCTCGGTGTCTGACGGTGGATAATGTCATTTCTGCTGCCGATATCCATGTTGCAGCCCCGGGCACAGCCAGTGCAGAAGCCCGGTGTATCCTTGAGAAACCATACCCGCATGGAGAACCGGAAGTCTGTGGAAGTCAGCGCGCCCACGGGACAGATGTCCACGGTGTTGAGGCTGTAGTTGTGGCTCAGTTCTTTGTCAGGATGCACCGCCAGCACGGTCTGGCTGCCGCGCTCAGTGAAGCCCAGCACCGGCTCGTCCGCGATCTCTGCCGTGAACCGCACACAGCGGCTGCACATGATGCAACGCTCATCGTCCAGCGTGATCCGCGGGCCGATCTGCACGTTCTTCGGCTTTTTGACTTTGGTCTCAAGGAAGCGACTCTCGCCCCGGCCATGTTCCACGCTGAATTCCTGAAGCCGGCACTCGCCCGCCTGATCGCAAATAGGGCAGTCCAGCGGGTGATTTATGAGCAAAAACTCCATCACTCCCTTCCGGCATTCCTCTACCAGCTTGGTCTGCGTGCGGATGCCGATGCCTTCGCTGACAGAGTTCGCGCAGGCAATGACCGCCCGCGGGCTCCATGAGATTTTAGCGAATCCATGCTCATCTTTCTC
>JAYVJI010001076.1:0-4512 GCA_043769435.1 Verrucomicrobiota bacterium | reverse complement strand
GTAGAAACCGCCAGCCCATATCTTTTTATTCCCGGACCAATGACTTCTGTGAATTGGCCCCAATCAAAGGCCAAATTCCTTGAGATTCCAGCAATGCTTGTCCTGCATTCCGCATCCGGCCCAGACCCCGCTCCCGCCCCTGTGGCCTTCACCCAAAAGCTCACCCTTGCTGGCCCGATGACGCTCACGTAAGCCCATGCCGATCCCCCAATGTCGGTGCTTTCCAGCAGCAGGACATCGCTTCCGTCATGTGAGTTCAAACCATCGAGCAAGCCCCGGGCACTTCCTATTTCGTTGAGAGCGTAGGAGGAGGGTAGGTCCAGGGCAGCCTGAGCTGTCACCAGCGGCAGCTGCGTGAAATTGAAATTATCAATACTTCCAGCCTTTGTACCGGTCGCGAAAAGAATGCGCACAGTGTGTGCCCCGGGTGTGGTGATTTGCCTGCCCGCGGTCACCACGCCATCAATTTGAAGCACAGTAGTCAGAGTGCTGGTAAATGAAATGATTCCCGTTCCGTTGACCACCGTTTCAAGCCATGCCGGACTCGCCAGGCCGGAAGCCGGGGCGTAAAGGAAAAGCAAATCTCCGCCCACAAAGGAACTGAAACCATGCGCACCAAATCCGCCCCATGAGCCAGATGAAGTCCACGGGCGCTCCGGAGCATCCAGCGCCTCGCCGATGCTGACAAGCTCCGCCGGGGCAAAGCTGACTTCATCCATCCATGCGCTGCCGATCCACATGCTCCAACTCACAGTCGTGCCTGCCAACGCCCTCACGTCCATGCTGCGCTTTTCCCATGCTCCTCCAGTGGTTTGCAAAGCAGCATTGGAACCGCCTTGAGTTGTGCGCTCCATAATACTTCCAGTCATGTCGGTTTTGAACCAATACTCCAGAGTGCCGGGACCCGAAACAGTAGCATTCAGGCTCCCGTTGCGGGTCAATTCAAGGCTCCCGATACCATCATGGGAAACATCCGACACGCGTCGCCAGGGAGCGCCCTTCATGCTCCAGCGGGATACTTCAGACTCGTCGCAGCCGCAGGTCCAGTCCGGCGGGTTTGGTGTGACGGCGATCCTGTCGAGAACCAGCACGCTTTCACCAAAAGCACCCGTCGTGGAGCCAGAAAACTTGAGCGTATGCTGCCCGGGAGAAATATAGCGCGCTTCCAGACACGGAATTTGCAAAATCCACTCCGCCCCGTCAAAAACAACCCTGAGCTGTTGCCCGCCGGCCGAGCGATTTTGACCGCTGACTGCAAAGGAAAGCCAGCCAGGTCCAGTAACTGAGAGTACTAAGGGGGTGGCCTCGCCTCCTGTTGAACTCCAGTTCATGGCGTCATCATCAGGTATGCCGGAGATCCCACGTGGAACCCACTTCCCTTGGCTGACCACGGTGATGAGTGGCGTCAGATCCAGCGCCTCTTCAACCGAGGGCGCGATCGGTGATGGAGGCCTCAGGACCCATGTCACCTGATCCACAACCGGACGGGAAAAAGCTGGCCATTCCAGCGCTATCACGTGCTCTCCCGCAGGGATGTCTAGCGTATAGTAATCCCAGCTTCCGTTGGGAGCGAGCGCTGGCGTTAGCTGGAACACAAAATTCGTTAAGGCATTGGCGACATAGGCAGCAGGCTGGTCGGAGGCAGCAAAGCCAAACCGGCCAGGGCCGGTTACCGTAGTTTTGAGCTGCCTCCTCCAAGATTGGCTAACCTCAGGCCCGGGACGTGGCGCATACAATTCATCCTGCCCCCAGCTGGTGAGGGACGGTCCGGCCCGGCCAGCCCACGCCGGGGTCTCCGGCATAGCGGAAGCAGGTTCCCAGCCGGCGCTAAACGCCTGACCACTGATATCCAGCGCCTCCTCCACTGATACAGCAGTCGTGGCTATTGGTTCAGACTGCCAGCTATCAATCAAGCTTCCAAGCTGCCCGCTGATGACTAAACCTCCGGCCCGCTCAGTCAAAAAGCGGTAACGTTGCCAGCCATCGACAGTGACAAATTCCTGCTGCACAGTGTCTCCCTGCGGTACAGCACTAACAGATCCTTTGGTGAAGAAAACGGTGGTACCCGGGCCAAGAGTAGCGGTCAACTCCGGGACAACACCGGCCCCGGGTTGGCAATACAGGACATCGCCCCCGGCCCGGGAGAGGACGGCGTCATTCACACCGATCCAGCCAGCCCCGAATGAGAAAGAAACCAGAGACCCGCCAGGGCCGCCGCCAACATCCAACGCCTCTTCCCCACTGACTCGATGAGAAGTGAACGAGAGCCCATCAATCGTGGCGCTGTCGCTCCCGGCGGAAATGGTGCCGTCCCTTGTATAGCTTAAAGCAAGCGTCTGCTCACCTGGTGGAATGGCGATACTGAAATGCCGGGATCCTTCTCCGCTGAAAGCTTCCGGGAACGGGTTATTATTGACATAAATTCCTAATTGATCATGCACCGGCTCGCTGGAAACCTTCACCCAGCCGGTCAGCATCCCGGGCCCCTGGACAGTGCCTGTGATCACCTGAGCCGCCGGGTTAGCGGGTGTTTTCAAAGCATCCACTCCATCCAGCGTGGATGCCGGATCCGTAGCTATGCTCCAATCACCCGTCACGTCATTCCATACAATCCCGGTGCTTTCCAGTGCTTCAGTGATCTCCGCTCCCGTTAGGTCGGCTTTCGCAGTGCCAGTGAAGCGGGCTGAAGCAATACCAAAAATCAGCAGGAGGAAGACGCATGGGGATGAGGACGGGAGGAATATTTTCATGGGACAATAGGCACCTAGGTTAAATGAAAAACAATAACACATGTCACACTGTCTAAAATTCGCAGGAGAGTCGAGAATAACCATCCCGGCAGGCACCGACGGGACCGGCGGGTTCTACCGCTGGACAGACCAGTGCTCTGGTCTAGAATAGCCACTATGATAAAACCACTGCTCTTCCTCTTCGCCTTGTCAGTCACTGCGCAGGTGACGGCCTGCCCGTGGTGCAAGCGCTACGGCCTGACCCCCACCGTCACCGCAGAGGAACAGAATGCCGGCGGGCTGTATTTCGGGGAGCCGCCGCCGCCGGACAAGACGCGGCATTACTACATCGCCGCAGAGCCGGAGCTGTGGACGTGGGTGCCGGAGCGTAAGGACCGGAGCCGGGAACGGATGCCGCTGCCGCCCTATCTAGAGGCGAATCCCGTGTCAGCTAAGTTACGCTACGTTGAGTATGTGGACGGGACGTTTACCCAGCGGGTACTGGAAACACCGCGCATGGGGCTGACCGGGCCAGTGCTCCGGGGCCTGACGGGAGAATACCTCGCGGTGACGTTCCGCAATAACACGGGTAAGCCGCTGAGTATGCACCCACATGGAGTGCGCTATGATAAGGACAGCGAGGGGGCCTATGCTGAGCCGGGACCAGGCAAAGGCTCAGCCGTGGGGCCGCGGGCGACCTTCACTTATGTTTGGCACCTTGATGCACTGAGCGGGCCGCAGCCGGAGGAGCCGTCATCAAAGTGCTGGCTCTATCACTCACATTGCAAGAATGAGGAGGAGGTAAATCAGGGACTCGCGGGGTTCATCATCGTGACAGATCCGGCCCGCGCACGACCAGACGGCACGCCGGTCGATGTAGACCGGGAGATGCCGCTGCTGTTTTATAACTTCGATGAAACACCAGAGGATGAAGGCGTGGAATACGCAGGCACAGACCTTGAAAAGCTGGTGCCCCTGCGCCCTCCATTGAGGACGCTTGAACTCCGCGAAACAGCAATGCGGCCGGCGATCAATGGCCGGATGTTTGCTAACCTGCCCGGTCTGGACATGCGCGAGGGTGAACGGGTGCGCTGGTATCTCGCAGGGCTGGGCGAAGATGACGGTATGCACACCGTCCACTGGCACGGCGCGCGCCTGCGGCACGAAGGACGGCGCGTGACGGATGTGGTGAGCGTGCTCCCCGGAGAGACCTCAGTGGCGGATCAGCTGGCGGATGTGCCCGGCTCATGGCTGGTGCATTGTCATGTGGGGGATCATATGATGGAGGGAATGCTCGCGCACTTCACGGTGCTGCCGCGCGCCGGCGCTGTGCCGTCGATGGCCTTTCCGGGGATGAGGGTAGCCCGGCAGTCACTAGTGTGGACCGAGGCCGCAGTGGTCTTGGAGCCTGAGGCAAACTTCCGCGTTTCGCTGCGGGGCCGGGCCGGGATTTACCGCGGATACTTTCCGCGTAATCAACCACCGACACTGCTACTGGGCGGACGGGAAATCTTATTAAAGACCACCGGCCCTGACACTGCGGCAGCAGATGGCGCGCAGTGGAAAATAGAGGGCGCGAATGCGGAAGGCGTCGTGCTGCTGAACGAAGCACAGTTTTCACTGACCCTGGAAGGGCCTTCATGGCGCCAGGCTTTCGCCGCCGCCGGAGTGGCAGGCGATGCAGATGTGAAGATAGAGCTGCGCATGGCAGGAAAGGAACACAGCACAGCCCTGCCGCTGCGCACAGGGCTGGAAAACGGCACATTGAAAGCAAGCCTGCGCA
>JAYVJI010001075.1:0-2294 GCA_043769435.1 Verrucomicrobiota bacterium | reverse complement strand
CAACGGGCCATGAAATTCTCTGAGTTTAGGCAAAACGGGCGTTTTCATTTTGCTGTCGTTGGGGTGCGCCAGCCTGGCATCCGCCACGAGACTGCTGATTGAAAAAACAGAAGCCGCTCCAGCAGCTCACCTGATACCAGCATGGCCAGAGCCAGCCAGCGAAGCACCGGCCCAGGCAAGGCTAAACCCAAAAGCACGACCCCTATGACGCCAAGTGTTAGTCTCAAGCGCCAGCTGAGCCCCAGCGATGAAGTCAGCAGCCGGTGATGGCGCGCCTGCATCCACGGGGACGGGCCATCCGTTCCCTCCTGGGTTTCGTCTGCAAGGCCGGGATTATCACAGCGCGCCCACCGCAGCTCTGCGGCCAGCTTGGCTGTAGCGCAGAAAACAGCGATGCCCACCGCAACTGGAACAGTTGTTATTACTGCGGTGGTGGCTGCTCCCAGGACTGCGGCGGTGCCGAGGAATCGGCCCACTGATCGGCTCGCAGCCCAAACCTGACGCCTTGTGACGTGGTAAACCATGCCGGACGTGATAACGGCGAAGATGCCTATCAGCGCTGCAGCCTGTGGCAGGAGGGGAAGGACAAGTCCAAGATGAGGCAAAGCCCCGGCAGCGGTGACGGCAGCGGCGAATAACCCAAAACCAATAACTTCCCGGCTGAGCCATGATTTCCTCCAGCCCAGCCAGGCGCGCCATGCCTGCAGTGGCCTGCCCAAATGCAGCACAGAGGCTCCTAGTCCTATGTGCAGGGCTATGATCGCGCAGACTAAAACAGACGCCTGATTTTCAGTTGCCAAAAAGCAAGCTGCGCCAGCCGCTCCCGCTCCCCATTGAGTAAAGACCAGCATCACCACCAGCGGCCAGTGCCCGTGTCCGGGGCTGATTTGCACTGCATTCTCCGGCACCAGTGAGGACAGCAAAATTGGCTGCGTGCTGATGTATTGAGTGGTAGGCCGCGTGATCCAGGAGGGTGGCGCTGAGGGCAGTAGCCGCGGGCTGACGGGGGCGCTGCCCCTCTCCACTGCGATGATACGGATGGCTTGACTGGGGCACGCCTGGACGCAGGCCGGAGCTTCGCCTGCATCCAGCCGTTGCCGGCACATATCACACTTTCTAACAATGCCGCGTGACGGTTCCATCTGCGGCACCTCATAGGGGCATGTCATCGCGCAGTAGCCGCAGCCCATGCATTGATCATCCAGATGGGCGACGATGCCGGTGATGCCGTCCTTTTCGTAGGCTAGGGTAGGACAGCCGTTGGCACAGGCAGGATCTTCACAGTGATGGCAGGCAGTGGTGATGGTCTGCCTCCGGGGCTCACGCCAGTTTTCGCTGACCATTAGCCCGGCGCTGCGCCATGATTCCTCATCCGCCAAACCGTTCAGAGAATGGCAAGCGGAGACACATGCCTTGCAACCGGAACAGGCGTCTAGATTGACTTCGAATGCATACTGCTGGCCCTCCTTGAGCGGCGTCGAGGGCAGCAGTGCCCGATAACGTTCACCCGGAGCGGCGCAGGCAGATTCGTGCCAATGCGAGAAGCGATCTGCCGCCGTGAGCTTTTGCTGCTCTTCCAGCAGCTCATCCACCAGTGACCGCAGCCCAGACTGGAGACTGCGATGCACTTGAAGCTGAGAACTGGAAGGAGGATGGCTCACTGCGGGAAATTTGTGCAACTATAACACTGAACTAGAAATCAATTTGCATACTTGTGTAAACGAAGTCGGCATCATCTGAGGCTCCTGTGGCCTTGAGGTAGTCACCTGCAAAAAAGTGGCTGTATCCAGCTTGCAAGGAGAGCCACGTTTTAGGCTTCCATGAAACTGTAAGTTCCACTTCGCTGCCCACATAGCTGCTGGCTTTGCTGTTGATGGGACGCACCTGGGTCACACCATTTGCACGATACCAAGCGTCACTGGTCTCAGCGACCCAGAACATATGTCCGTCTACCCTGACGCTCACATCCTTTGCCGGCGAGAAGGAGGCGCTGATGGAGGGGTTATGGATGTTTTGCCATGAGAAGAAGTCCATGTATCCATAAAATTTGTGGTTAGTGGGGAAAAGATTTTGGAAGGTCTCCACCTTGCCGTCTGCGGCATTGTCATCACCCGTGGCGAAGGTGTAGTCAGCAAAGACTCTCGGCTTCATGGCATGAGTGCTCCACACGTAGCCAGCTCCGGCGTGCACCGCGAGGGCGCTAAGGTCTTTGCCCTTTAGGTCTCCGGTCTGCCCGGCCAGCTCAACCTCGTAGTCCAGTCCACCGGTTTTTTTGATGTCGGCCTTCATCCTTG
>JAYVJI010001074.1:0-3646 GCA_043769435.1 Verrucomicrobiota bacterium | reverse complement strand
CCGGCAGCACGCGCCTAGGATCCGGGGAGTCAGTCAAGTTATCCAGCGCGTGCTTCACCAGATTCAATGGGCCGGGGCCGTCGTGAATAATCAGGACCGGTGCCTTGGTGCCATCCTTATAGGCCGCAGGGACATAGACAAAAATTTTCCGCGCTGTCCGCACTTCCTTTTTATCAGGCTCCAGCGTCTTATCCTTGCCCTGAAAAATCTGGCTATCCGCCAGGGCCATGGAGAACGTGAACGATTTCCCCTTGGGCTTACCGCGGTCCGTCAAGTCAGGATCTATTTTGTATTCAGGGCCGGTCACCAGGCTGCCCTCTCCCTCCCGGTCGGCAGCCGGAGCAGCCTTGTCCTGAGCGATGGCGGTGAATGACAGGCCACCGGCAAGCCAGAGTGGGAGAAGCCGGAACGATGATAAAACAGATAGAGCAGAAGAGCGGGAGTGGAACATACGGGATCCTTTCCGGGAAATTTTGCACTGTCAATCCGCCGACGCCCCGCGCGTGCGCCTCATTCCTCATTCCTCATTCCTCATTCCTCAGGGACGTGGCCAAAAATAAACCGCCATTTCCGCTGGTCCTTTTGGCGGCTGTCTGCGTTCCGGCTCAGTCACAGACCACTGGGGATATGCTTGCATCCGCCACTGAATTCAGCCCGGGCTCTGGACTATCCTGTAGAAAAGGCATTGCCTGCCGGCACCATCCATTCCACTGAGGGGCCATGTCCAAAGAATCCATCGTCAAAGAACGTTACAGCGCAGGAGCCAAAACACGTGAAGCCGCGCTCTGCTGCCCGGTTGATTACAATCCTGAGTATCTCAAAATCATCCCGGTGGAAGTGATAGAGAGGGACTATGGCTGTGGGGATCCGTCCCGGTATGTGCGGGCTGGTGAGACGGTCTTGGATCTGGGAAGTGGCACGGGCAAGATCTGCTTCATCGCCAGTCAGGTGGTCGGAAAAAGCGGGCGTGTCATCGGCGTGGATATGACGGATGACATGCTGGAGGTGGCGCGGCGGAATGCACCGGTCGTGGCGGAGCGGACCGGCTTCGCGAATGTGGAATTCCGGAAGGGTCGCATTCAGGATCTGGCGCTGGACCTAGAGGCCATGGATGCCGCCCTAGGTTCAAAGAAAATCAGCAGCGGCACCACTTTCCTAGAGGCGCTGGACATGGCCGCCAGTCTCCGGGTGGCTCAGCCGCTCATCGCCAGTGATTCCATCGATGTCGTGGTCTCAAACTGCGTGCTGAACTTAGTAGACCACACGGACCGCGTGCAACTCTTTGCCGGTCTCTACCGCGTCCTGAAAGCCGGGGGGCGGGCGGTCATTTCGGATATTGTTAGTAACGATGACATCCCGGATGAACTCGCGGCAGATGCCACGCTCTGGAGCGGCTGCATCAGTGGAGCCTACCGCGAGGACTCGTTTGTGGATGCATTCATTGAGGCCGGTTTCCATGGGGTCCGCATTCTCAAGCGGGACGATGAACCATGGCAGACCGTTGCAGGCATAGAATTCCGCAGCCTCACCGTGGAAGCATGGAAGCTGCCAGAGGAAAAGGAAGAGGAAGAGGCGGAGGGCCACGCCGTGATCTACAAAGGCCCATTCAGCTACACCGCTGATGATACCGGTCATACCTTTGAGCGCGGCGCGGCGACTCTCGTGCCTGCGGGCCTGTGGCATACTCTCCGAAAGGAACCGTATGCAGAGCAGTTTTACTTCATCGACCCTCATGGCACCCCGTCTGAGCAAAGCAACCAGCGCCGGCCGGATCCGGCAGCACCATGCTGCGCCCCGGACGGGAAATGCTGCTAGGGGCAGGGGGCCGCTGCCCCGTGAGTTGGCGCTCATGCTGCGAGCATTCCTCTGCCAATAACTGCTGGCAAGCTGCTCCTGGTCAGCACAGGGAGGATGCTCCGGCGCGTCCTTGACTCTGCGGCTCTGGATCAGAGCACACTTTTTGATATCGTTGAATGGCGGCGCCGGCGCAGCGCGAGCATTCCTGCCACTAGGCAGAGCATACCCGTTCCGGGTTCTGGGACTGGTGTCACTAGGGAAGCCCCGAGATCTATCCGGGTGATCCGACCGATGTTGTTCCCATCTGTGCTGGTGAATCCGTCGCCGTTGCTGTCGAATCCCACATCGTTATAGCCAAACCAGACCGTGAAGGTATTCAGCCGGGAATGGGGATCGAGGCCCAGCGTGGAGCCGGAGACGGTCAGGTTTCCATTGTATGAGCCTGTCCCGGATTCCGGATTGGTGGCGTTATCCTCCGGACCGTCGTAGTTGATACCGGTGAAGTCCTCGGCGGCAAACCAGCCCTGCTGCACCAGCCCGCCCTGGGTAGAACCGGGGGCACCTGTGAGGAATCGACTCATGCTCCGGCCATTGGCCAGTGGAGCGGAGGTTCCCGGACCGCCGGTCGGCACTCCCATGGCATTATAATACGTCCCCGATCCGGTCTGGCTGTAGTCCGTGGCACGGTAGTCGGCGATGTGGGCCGGATCGAACGGCGCATCCGCGTAGCCTCCCAGCGTGACCATGCTCCACTCATAGAGTTCCGCATAACCGTTGCCGCTCACCAGCTTCAGCGCGAACTGATCTGCGGTGACTTCGAGCCCGGGGGCAAAACTGATCTCAAATGCGACCAGCGCGGAGTCTCCGGAGCGGCTCGTCGAGTTGAGCAAAAGGGAGGATGACTGCAGTCCGCTGCCGGTGTTTGATGCGGCGGTAGTGCCCCAGCGTCCACCATTGCTGGTCATCACGCGGGAGGTGATCGTGAGGTCTGATACTCCATCCTGCCCAGGCGCGCAGATCAGTTGCCCGCTGCGTGGATCGGTGGAAACGGCACGCAGCACATCGTACTGCCGGGTGGCGGTCGCTGCACTTCCTGTGCCGGCATAGGTGACCGGACCGCTTTCAAACCCGCCGGCACTGCCTGCAAATTCATTGAAAAAGATAGAGCTGTTCCAGACTGCGGCGGCGGTCAGTGCAGGTGCAGACAAGCCGAGGATGGTCAAAACGGGAGCGATTTGTTTCATGTATGATAATAATGCCGGTGTTGCGAATTATTTATAATAAAACACCATCTAGTCAAACGTATATTTTGTAAAGTTTAACCACGCAGGACTATTCCGCTCCTTTCCGCCAGCTCAGACATCCACATTTATGGGACGAAGCCTGCTTGCAACGCCGCTGGTCTGGGGCACGGCGCGAGGATATGAACACCTTTTCCTGCGCTTTTTTCTCGATGCTGCTCCCCTTGGCGGCAGCCCCTCTGGAGGTGCCCCGGCATGGCCCGGACTCCGCACCGCAAGCAGGCAAGCCGGAGGGAAAAATCGAGACATTTGCCTGGCCTGCCTCCAGCCGGTATCCAGGGGCGGAGCATGGCGGGGCGCTCTACATCCCTGCTCAGTATGACCCGGCCAAGCCGGCCTGTGCCATGATTTTTCTGGACGGCAGCGGTTACCTGAAAAAGGATGGCGCGTTCCGTGCCACGGTGGTGATGGATAACCTGATCGCTGCGGGCCGGATGCCCGTGACCGTGGGTATCTTCATTGATCCAGGCAATATTCCGGCGGTTCTTGAAGGGGTAAAAGCGCGCAGCATCCGGAGTCTGGAGTATGACACGCCGTCTGCGGATTTT
>JAYVJI010001073.1:0-6591 GCA_043769435.1 Verrucomicrobiota bacterium | reverse complement strand
CAGAAAGTGCTGCAGGAAGCCATTCTTGAACCCCGAGAAAGCTGTTTCAACCGTTGCGGGAAGCCCCCTCACTTTGTTGAGGTAATACTGCATCAACCCGCCCATCAGGGGTCCACCGATAATTACATGCGCATAACAAACGGAACTAATGGCAAACGCTAGGAAGATGAGCGCAGAGACCCCAACAATAGGCCATAGGTTTGCGGAAAAAACCATGTCCCACGCTCGTTTGAAACAGCCCATGACATCTAGGGTATAGCCCCGGGCCAGCACTTCATCCGCGAGAGCTTTCCCGCGGATTTCCGAAGGAGCAAGATCGCCTCCGGGAGTGAGGAAGGAAGCAGGAGAGGTGGCGTAAGGATTCAGCGGCTCCAACGGTGGGGGACTACCTGCCGGTGCTGGCTGGGGGGCGGCACCGTTGGGGACGTCGATAAACTCGGGAAAGCTCCGCAGGGGTTCCCATTGTTCCATCCCTGCTTTCCAGCCCAAGCTGTCGAGGTTGATCACTCCTGTGGCAAAGAGTTTACGCATCTCTTCCCCGGAGATGGGGCCGATTTGCTTCCGGTTGATATCGAGGACGGTGTATTCCATACGCTGTCACATCACATTTTAACCCCATGCGCAAGGTGCAATCTCGCAGCAAAGCATAAAATCATGGAAGTCTCATTGTTGTCCTCCGTGTCCATGGACCCACCCATTACACCTCGGAGGATGAAGCGTTTTTTACAATTGCGTGATCGCAAATCCGTTACGGTGGGTGATGATCCGGGCATGAACCGAGTGACATGGATGCTGACGACGGGCCTAATACTGACCGCTGCGAGCGGCACGTGGTTTTTTGTGGAAAAGGAGCGCCTGCAGACGGCGCTGGGGGAGGCGCTGGCCATCCAGCATAGCGTAAGCCCTCCGCGCAGGGCAACGGCTTCCGCAATAGTGGAGGGGTCTCCTGGTAAGGCCGGCGGATCAGGGATGAAGCCGCCGCAGCCGGGCAACCGTCCAGCGGTCCGGTCGTCGACAGAAGGCGTGGCCGGCCAGATCCGGGTGGTAGAAAACGGTGACGGAACCCTAACCATTGAGCATGAATCCGGGGCATGGAAGCAGCTCATGACTGCTGAGGAGTGGCGCCACCTGCAGCAGTTGGGAAATGCAGCTCTGATCGCCGTAGAGACGCGTCTGCCGCGCGGACCATCATGGAGCCCGGGAAACGCAGCCGGCCCCCCTGACACGCCCAACCATGGCGATTATTCTACAGCGTGGGCCTCCCAGCAGCCGGACGGAGGAAAGGAATGGATGCAGCTCAAATACAAGAAAGCTACTGAGGTGCGCGAAATCAGCATCCATGAATCCTACAACCCGGGAGCGCTTTCGAAGGTCAGCGCGATCCTGCCGGATGGCACGGAGCGGGTGATCTGGGAGGGCACGGAAGCTGTGGAAGAGGGCCTAGTGGAACGTGTCCTAGCCGTGCCGCCGGGCATCAGGAGTGATCAAATCCGCATCGAGCTGGATACCTCCCGCGTTCCTGGCTGGAATGAAATAGATGCCGTGGAAATCGTGGGCGCCGACGGCAGTAGACAGTGGGCTTCTGAATCCACAGCCAGCAGTTACTTCGGCGGCTCCGGCGGCAGTGGAGTGGAAAACGCCACGCTCCTTTTCATGGATGGATATAGTGGAAAAATCAACGACCCGACCACCCGCCTTCGTTAGCGGCGCTAGCGGCAGCTAAAAGGGCGGAGCCTGCGGAGGCCCCGCCCTTGACTGGCCGGAGTTGACTATTGGTGAGGGGAATCAGTTCACCTGGACTTCGATCTCGCGGGGTTTTACCTCCTCACGCCGGGGCACGCTGATGCAGAGCGCACCATCTTTGAAGCTGGCGGTGATACGGTCCCCACTAGCGTCCTTGGGGAGGCGGAATGCCCGGGTGAATGTCCCCGCCGGACGTTCATTGATCAGCAATTTACTCCCTTCGGCGGGCGGCGTGGATTTGCGTTCGCCCTCAATGGTGAGCAGGCCGTCGCGGACGATTACTTTGACATCACCGGACCCGACTCCAGGGAGGTCGGCTAGGACCTCATAGCCATTGGCTGTTTCCAAGACATCCACCGAGGGCTCCCACTTGAGGGTTTCGCACTGCCCGTTTTTGCAGGATGGCTCACGCAGGAGGCTGTCTGCGATGCTGGCGAGGCGCCCAGGGAGGAGGGTGGCGTTAGCTGGATTGAATACAGAATACATGTTCATAGGATTGGTAGTTGTGTTGGTTGTGGTAGTTGTGTTGGTTGGTTGGTTGTAGTTTTCGGCCCTCCGCTTTGGAGTGGCCGACGGGTATATTCATCTGCTTATCCCGTGCCAGACAAACTCTTCGGTTTCTATTACGTTCATTATCATATCGTTATGAATCAGGGCGATGTTTGGCGCATGAACCGGAGCGGCCGGGACGGGGACAGATCGTCCTTGCTGTGCGCCGGGATTGGCCCTTAGCGGGACGGTCTGTCCGCCCACCGCATCACGCTTTTTCTGCACTTCATCACCGCTACCTGCGCCTTCATCTCAAATGCAGCGTCAATGCAGCGATAGTATGGTATCAGTATCCTGTGCCCGGTCATCGCCGGGCAGCAATCCACTCCCCACACTAACACTGACATATATGAAACACACACTGGTTAAAACATTCATTCTGGGTTCCGCTCTCAGCACCCTAGCCTTCACTGTCTCTGCCGAGCCGCCTGCGGGTGGGCCGCCCGGTGAGGGACGGCCCGGTGAGGGAAGGCCCGGAGGAGGCGGTCGGCCCGGAGGAGGCGGTCGGCCTGAGCGGCCCGATCCCGCAGCCATGGGAAAACGCCTCGCTGCGCGCTTTGCCGCGATCGCTGTATTTGATGCTGACAAGTCCGGCGACCTGAGCGCAACGGAACAGGCCGCCCTGACGAAGGCAGTGGAGGACGGGACCTTCAAGGCCGGCCCCGGCAGGCCTGCCAGAGGTGGACCAGCAGGCGGCGGTGGCCGCCCAGAAGGCGCGCCAGAAGGGCCACCGCCTGTAGAGGTTGTGAAAATGGCTACCGAAGTCTATGCCGCTCTAGCAAAGTATGATGCGAACAAAGATGCTGCGCTGGACGAGACGGAACAAGCCGCCGTGGCTGCCGCAGTGAAGGACGGGACACTGAAGCTGCCCCAGCCTCCACGGCCTCCACGCGGACCAGAGGGTGGCCCTGAGGGCGGTCCTGAGGGTGGCCCAGAGGGCGGTCCGCGCCCTGGACGAGGCGGTCGCGGCCCGCGCCCTGAGCGCCCCGAGCGCCCCGAGCGCCCCGAGCGTCCTGCTCCACCGCAAAAGTAAGCCCCCGTCGCTGAATCAAGTCCCGACCGGGCATCAGGGCACGGCCTTGGTGTCCGGTTTTCGCTTCTTCCGGCGAAAATATCCGACTACTGGTTTCTGTTATGCATCCACCCGGCGCAGTTCCTAACCGCCTTCCCGCATGGGCAGGGATCCTCCTGCTGGCTGCTGCGCTGTGGTGTATGCTGGCCGGGCTTTTTGCGGCACAGTTCGCAGTGGCGGGCGGCCAGTCGTGGGCAGTCGCACTGGAACGGGCCACTGACTTCTGGTGGCCGTGGGCTGTGTTGCTGCCTGTAGTCTGTGCGCTGTCGTTTCTCTTCCCCTTCGAGCGCCCACGCCGCTGGATATGCGTTGGCGTGCATAGCATGGCAGTGTGCCTAGCGCTCATGTTCAGCCAGCTCACCATGCGCCCGGGCGAACCCGGTCGGCCACCGCAGCCACAGGGGCAGATGCCGCAAGGTCAGATGCCGCAGGGATTTCCCATGGGGCCTCCCCCGGAGGGCGGCATGAAGCGCGGGCCGCCACCCGGCTTGCCAGATGGCCGCCCCTACCGCCGCGCCGGGCCGCCCCCGGTCTTTCGCACGATGCTGGATGGGGTGGTGTATGCCGGGGTGTTTTGTCTTTGTCAGGCCGTGGTGTTTTTCCGGCGCGCACAGGAGCGTGAAAAACGCGCCCTGGCGCTCGAGGGCAGCCTTTCCCTCGCCCGCCTAGAAGCCCTGCGGCTGCAGCTTAATCCGCATTTTCTTTTCAATTCTCTCAACGCCATCGCCGGCCTTGTTCATGCGCATCCCGACGCTGCGGACAGTATGATCGCGAATGTAGCGGACCTCTTGCGGGCGACGCTGGACAGCGGTTCTCAGCAGGAGATCCCCCTGCGGCGTGAACTGGAACTTCTTGACCTGTATCTCAGCATCGAGCGCACCCGTTTTGGTGAGCGGTTCCAATGCCGCGTCGAGTCTGAAGCCGGCCTGGGTGATGCTCTGGTGCCATCTCTGATCCTGCAGCCGCTGGCTGAGAATGCGGTGCGGCACAGCGTGGAGCGCCGCACGGGACAAGTGACGTTGCTGGTCCGTGCAGAGCGTCAGGGAGACAGGCTCAGGATCATCATCAGGGACACTGCCAGCAGCGAAGCCCCAGCCTCGGCGGGCCGCAGCGGACACGGCATCGGCGTGGCGAACGCTGCCAGCCGCATGGAGGCCCTCTATGGCCAGGACCAGCAGCTCGATCTGCAAATGCAGCCCACAGGGTGCACCGCCACTCTGGAAATCCCCTGGCACATCCGCCCTCTCACTGTGAACATGTGATCATGCGTGCCCTGATTGTTGATGATGAACCACTCGCCCGCGACCGGCTCCGCCGATTGCTTTCCGCAGAGCCTGATGTGGAGATTGCCGGAGAATGCGGGGATGGATTATCCGCTGTCGAGTCCATCTTGAGGGAGTCCCCTGATGTGGTCTTCCTTGATGTGCAAATGCCTGGGCTTGATGGCTTTGGCGTGCTGGCGCAGCTCCCGCCAGACCGGTTGCCGATGGTGATTTTCGCGACGGCATGGGACCATCATGCAGTGCGGGCCTTCGAGGCACATGCCCTCGACTACGTGCTGAAGCCCTGCCAGCCAGCCCGTTTGAAGCAAGCGGTGCAGCGGGCCAGAGAACACCTCGCCAGCAGGCAGAAGGATGCGGGCACGCGGGGGCTGCTGGAGCTTCTGGCCGCTCAGGCTGGCCATAGAGCGCCGGCACCGGTCTACCTCACCAGACTTTCTATCCGCGTTGGAGAAAAGCTCATCTTCCTCAAGGCGTCTGATATCGAGTGTATCGAGTCCGCCGGAAATTATGTGGTGGTTCACAGCGGCGGCCATGAGCATGTCCTGCGGGAAACCCTAACATCACTTGAAGGCCAGCTGGATCCGGGACGCTTCCTGCGCATCAGCCGGGCGGCTATTGTCAATCTCGACTGCGTCCGGGAACTTCAGCCACTCTTCAAAGGGGAGCACGTCATCATCCTGCACAGCCGCCGGAAGCTAACGATGTCCCGCGGGCTTCGTGAAGTGGAAAAGGCCCTGCGCTTTGGCTCTGTGGAGTGAGCCTCACCGCGCCACGGCGATGCTGTAAAACTTCCGCGCGCCCGCTGGATTCAGATCACGCATTGTGAGCGGATTGCCAGTGCCCGGAATGCCAGTAACGCCCGGATCATCCTCATTTATCCACGCCGCCAGGTCCGTACTGCTCCGGAGTGTGTAGGTGCGGCCCGCTACCGTGGGGATGGTCAGAGCGATGGCGCCGCTGCCTTCCCTACCTTGGCTGAGAAGGCGGAAGGCGGACGCCGCGCTCAGCGGATCTGTGCCCATGATGTCCTCATCGGTATTGGTAAAACCATCGCTGTCAAAATCTCCCGCAGGCTGCAGGCGGCGCAGAATCAAGGCTGGACCCGGTGCGCTGTCGATACCCGTCAGGCTGATACTTCTCACCGAGAGGCTCACCGTCGCGCCATCCGCCCAGGCATTACCTGTGCTTGTGAACAGAGCATTCAGTGCGGCGGCGGAAGTAGTGATAACGGGCATCACCGGTGTCACCGCACCGGAGATGCCGGCACGGTAACCGGTGATCCCGGCCTCCTGGTCCACCACTGCGCTCCAGGAAACGGCGATGTCATTTCCGATGACATAGGGCTGCGCTGCAAAGGGCGCCGCAGGAGCCAGCGGAGGCGTGATGTCCTCCAGCTTCAGATAGAGCGCCTCAAAGGGAACGGTGGCCCAGGCAGCATTCGTGACAGGCACCTTTCGCGCGGTCACCGGCAGGCCGCTGTCCAGCAGGGAGTCGCCGGTAGCCGTAGTCAACGGGGCCAGCCGCCGTCCGGCAGTGATGCCTTCATGCGCCGCGATATTCCGCAGCCGGTAGCTGCGACCCCGCTTGATACCGAAGTCATTCGTTCCGCTGGAGTCGGCATCAATATTGACGTTAAAGGTCCCGCTTTGGTCAGCATTCCGGTCCAGGTTTGCGAAAGCCAGCACGGTGTCGCTAATGTTAGGAGGGGCGTTGCGGCTGACGAATTTAGCAACACTGAAGAGCCTCTCCTGAGGATTGCCGCTGGTCAGATTAAGGAAGTAGCGGTTGGATGACCGCAGCGCCGGGCTGGACTGCCTGGCCGCACCGATGCCGGCGAAAACCGGATAGAGCTGGTCCAGACCAAAATCCGTATTCGTCCACAACGGCATGAGGCTGTTCCAGGTCTTGAAGTGCGGAATGAATTTACCGAAATTCCGCTCCCAC
>JAYVJI010001072.1:0-1703 GCA_043769435.1 Verrucomicrobiota bacterium | reverse complement strand
CACTAGGACGCCGTTCCCGCCGCTCAGCTTCATAGGGGGCAGTGGTTATGTGAAATACATCGCCGACGGTAATGCCCTGGCCGGAGCGGATCACGCCTCATTCAAGCTGGACCCCTACACCGAGGAAATCCTGCTCTACACTACAGCAGGAATCTTGCAGGATAACGTCCGCATCTGGCCACAGGTCCGTGATGTCAGTCAGGGCCGCGTGACCACAGGCGGGCTTGGAGGGCTTGATTACTTCACCCTCGCCACAGGCGGTGCGGCGAATAGCACCATCAGCCCCGGCTATGCAAATGCAGTGAATGTTCTGAACAGCCTGCGCATCACCGAGATCATGTATAATTCCTTCGGCGGAAATAACTTCGATTTTATCGAGCTGACAAATACCGGGGCCACTAACATTGACCTCGGCGGCATTATGTTCTTTGACGGCATCGACTTCACGTTCCCGGGCTCGCCCTACAATCTCGCAGCAGGAGCAGAAATCGTGCTCGTCAAAGACCTCGGCAGCTTTCAAAGCCGCTACGGAAACGCCCTGAATGTAGCCGGTGCCTACACCGGCAATCTGGACAACAACGGCGAGCAGTTGGCCCTGCGCCTGCCCTCCCCATGGGACGCAAACGTGCTCTGCTTCCGCTATGAAAGCACATGGCACAATACCAACGCCACCGGCTACAGCCTCAACCTTGTGAGCAATGCCACCAGCATTGAGGATTTTGATGAACGGACCAGCTGGGTTGCGGCCACACAGCTTTTCGGGACGCCAGACAGTTGGGTGCCGCCCACAGATCCTCACCCGGACGGATTGGCGGCCTGGCTTACAGCCAATGCGCTGACTTCCGGCGATCTGTTGCTCGACAACGATAGCGATGGCCTCAACAATGCGCTGGAGTTCTCGCTCAATACCAACCCCCGTTCCGCCTATATTCCATCAGGCGCAGACCGTCTGCCCACCGCAGGCAACAGTGGCGGATTCAGGACCATCACCTTTGAGCTGCCCACGACTGCTCTGGCCGGCGGCCACGGTTGCCCGGGAGTGACCTATGAAGTGCAAACCGGCAGCACCCTCACCGGCTGGACTACCCTAGCAAAGAAGACACCGGCTGTTGCCAACTGGACCACCTCAGCCGGAGGTTCACTCCCTGCAGGCACTGTTGTCACCGGAGCAGGCGCAGGTGGACGCTCCTTGATCACCGTCAAGGATGACACCGCCATCGCACTGAGTTCCAGACGCTTCATGGTTCTGAAAGTCACGGTCACACCCTGATAAGCTCAGGCCCGGCGCGCTGCGGCCCGGTATTGAAATTGCTATAGTTGCGTGGCGACTCCGTGCCTGCATGGAGCATGGCCGCGCCTGCCTGCCCGTGTGTGTGCCGGACTGAGGCATTACGCTTCAAAAACCCGCATCCACACCGGATGGCTGAACGTAGGATAGGAACGAGGCCGATCCTCACTTCCCATGTTACAACACACAGCCAGCCTGACCCTGCTTTGCGCTCTCCTGAGCTGCGGCTGCCGGACCAGCACCCCGCCAGATCGAACCATTGCACCCATGCCTTCCCTTCCTCCTCTGAAGACCGTGACACACGTGGACCTGCCCCGTTTCATGGGAGACTGGCGGGTGATCGCTAACATTCCATACTTCGCGGAGCGAAACGCCTTTGATTCCATCGAGAGCTATGCCCTGAGGCCCGACGGGA
>JAYVJI010001071.1:0-1663 GCA_043769435.1 Verrucomicrobiota bacterium | reverse complement strand
GGAAAATGAGGTCGAGCGCGGCGGTGAGTTCAGCGTTGCAGGAGTCGGTGGTAGCTGGCGTCAGGGCAGGGAGGACGGCGTTTTCGAGCAGGAGCTTTTCGCCAGTCGCATGGTCGGTGGCTTTGGGCGTCATGGCGGCGATCATGTTGCTGGAAGAGCCGGGGTAGTTCCATCCGGTAAAGGTGTGAGCGAAGCCGACGACGTTGTCCTGTTCGTAGGTCGTCACGGGCAGGCCCGCGCTGCTGAGAACTGCGCTGCCGTCCGGATGCAGGCGCATGAGGCCCACGGAGAAGAGCTGGAGGATTTCGCGGGCGAAGTTTTCGTTGGGGATGTAGCCGGTCGCGGGGTTGGGCTTTTTGTTGCCCAGCATGTCGAGGTAGTCCCCCATGCCGGGGTTGAGAGTGATGCGCTCCAGCAGCGTGCGGAAATTGCCGAAGCTGTGGTAGCAAAGCAGGTCGTAGTAGTGACCGACGGCGCGGGCATCGCCTTCCAGTTCTCCCTGCTCCGAGAGCACGAGGATCTGGCTGAGTGCGAAGGCCATGCGGTGGCGGAGCTGGTCCGGGGCTTTGACGGAAGTGGACCACCATGCGCGCCAGAGTTCGTCGGTGTCCTGAGTGTCCGAGCCATCCACAGAACTCAGCGGGTACCGCTGGTAGTATTCAGTCATCCACGCGCTCATGGGGCCGGAGCCATATTGGACTGTCACTGGGGCGTTGGGTGAGGGCCGGGAATTGGTGGGCACGGCTTCGATGTCCGGCTGCGGCACCAGTTGGGGTGCGGGCGTTTCAGGATTCACACCAGGCGTCAGTGAAAGCTGGTCGTCTATCCATCCGGCGTATCCGCGAGCCTGCACGGCCTCGATACTGTCGGCGTCCCAGGGGGCGACGCCGTCAGTATCATGGCGCGCACCAAACGTCGCCTGCTGGAGAAAGCGCACGATCTCGCGTTTCGCGGCTGTGGCGTCAGTTGGAATGGTCAGTTCAGCAGCGACCGCGGCAGCGGGAGGTGTGAAGAACTGGCTGCCGCTCACGGGATAAAAGAATCCTTTCACCTCGCCGGAAGGATAAGCCGTGGTGTGGAGATTCAGATAGGCGGTGCCGCCAGCGATGGCAGTGAGAAGATCGGCGACTGTGTGGCTGGTGGATGCAGTGAAGACCCACGGGTAGTTCCCCGCAGCATCGGGGTCGAAATCATCCACATCGTAAATGATGCGTCCGGCCTGGCCGGAGATGGTGCGGGAGTCGTGGATGTGTGCTCCGGAATTCACTGGACCAGTGAGGTTGCTGTAGGTGTAGGAAAGGCTGGCCGCGGTGCGGGCTTCATTGACGAGGAGCAGTGCGGAACCGCTGCCCAGCGAGTTCGCGCCGGCCTGCGGCGTTAGGGCCGCGGCGTAGAGAGTGCCGCTGCCGGCGACAGTGGCTGGCGGGCTCCAAACGGTGAGAGCCCAGGAGGGGATGACTTCTTTTAGCGCCGGATCTGTCAGCCAGGGTTTCAGCCAGGCGACGGCGAGGTGGTCACTGCCGGAGGATTCGCGGCGGAGAGCCTCAAAGTAATAACGCTGGCCGGCGCTGAGGCGCATGGAGAGGGATTTCTGTGCCGGCTGCGCGTCCCATACGCCGTCGGTGATCGCGCCGCTGACCCACGCGCGCTTGAGACGGCGTGC
>JAYVJI010001070.1:0-9144 GCA_043769435.1 Verrucomicrobiota bacterium | reverse complement strand
GTGACCAATACGGAGGGCATGCTGCCGGAGGCGGATCTTGTTTTTCTGGATGAATTGCTCAACGCCAACAGCGCCATTTTAAACAGTCTGTTGATGGTGCTTAATGAACGCATTTTTCGCCGGGGGCGGGAGACTCGGAGGATTCCTGCATTGCTGGTCGTAGGTGCGAGCAATCATTTGCCGGAGGACGAGGCGCTGCGGGCGTTGTTCGATCGCTTCTTGCTGCGGGTGCGATGCGGTCCGGTGCCGGATGCGTCATTGGGTGCAGTGCTGGATGCTGGCTGGCGACTGGAATCCACCGACTGGCCACCTCCTGCGCTGAGCGCGGAGCAGGTCAGGGAAATCCAGAGGGCGGCCCGGCTCGTGGATCTGTCCCCGGTGCGTGAGGCGTTCATTGATCTGGTGCTGAAGCTTCGTCAGGCCGGCATCGTCATTTCCGACCGCCGGGCAGTGCGTCTCCAGCGGGCGGTCGCTGGCAGCGCCCTGCTGGCTGGCCGAACGGAAGCGCGCGTGAGCGATCTCTGGGTACTGCTGCATATTTGGGATCGGGAGGAACAGGCGGAAATTATTGCATCGCTGGTGCGGGAAACACTAGCCCGTGCGGGTGCGGCCAGCGGGGATCATCCGCGCGCCCACGCAGACGATGCGCCGGACCCGGAAATGCTGAACTCAGCACTGGATGCACTGTCTCTCAGGGCGCAAACTGATCCAGCAGATGCGGCGGTGGCGGATGAGTTGCGCTTGCTGGCGGGCCGCATCGAGTGGGTGAGGAATGAAACAAGCCGCAGTGCGCTTCAGGCCCGCAGCAGTGCCTTGTGGAAACTGCTGAACCCTGCTGACTAGCATTTCTATGCTGTTGTTGCATATGGACATGACAGACGTCAGTGCGTTAGCTCCCTTCCGCACCCACGCGGGCTGGGAACTTCATGCTGAGGCTGCCTGCGTCTGGCTGCGTTGTCCCCTCTCTGCTGCGGATGAGTGCGCGGGCTTGCCGTGTCTGGGGAAATACCGCATGGATGAGCAAGGAAACCTAACACCATGGCAGGGGCGCGTGCCGGTGGGAAAAGCACCCGGCGGGCCGTGGCAGGCGCTCTGTGACTTCCTGACGGTGGCCGCGCCAGTTTCCGGGATGCCGGCGCGCGCCCGGGCGCGTCTGGAAATTTCCCTTCAGCGCTCAGAGCGTATGAGGGCGGCGGGGTCGCTATTGGTAGCATTGGCGCAACTGGCGGTCTGGGTGGAACGTGCGCCCAAAGTCAGGCTCCAGCGTTTAAAGTTTGCAGCTGCTGAGGACGGACGGACTCTGGTGTCAGGCACCCCTCTGCCGGCCTTGCCGGGTGTGCCGCATTACCAGTGGGGTGCCATGGCGATTCCCTGCGGCTGGGAGTTCGCCTCCCACATATGGCCGGGCTGGGTGGAAGGCCCGCTGGCACTGCCGAAAGGAGCCGTGGCATTGGTGGGAAGTGATGGGCACTTGGAAGTAATCGGGGAGGAAGGGTTCACGCCGCTGACGCTGGCCGCAGTGAGGCTGACCTTAGCTGGAGCTGGAAAGGAGGCGTATGAGTAGTTCTGCTGCGGTCAATTATCTGGTGCCGCCGCCGCAGTTCATCTGGGGCTGGGAGGAGGACTTTTCCGCTGTTAGGTGGCAGGAGGGAAATACCATCACCGTTTGGCCGGAACTGCATGCTTTGATCAATCATCTCGTGCCGTATGGGCTGCCGCCGCTGGGCAGCATTTTGATGCTGCTCATGGCGTGTCAGGGGCGGGCGGAGGAGGCATTGGATTCAGCTGTCTATTACAGCAGTCAGACGACTGGAGGCACGGAACCATCCGGGCCATCCCGGCGGCTCCTGAAGCAAACACAGAACTTGCTGGAACGCGTGCAGGACTTGCCGGAAGAGTTGCGGACCGGCTTGCCGGCGCGTGCGCATTTGCTCGTGAGGTTATTTGAGGATGTGCAGAACAGGCTGCCCGTGGAGCACTCGCAAATGGTGCTGGCGCAAATGGATGTTTACGGATTGGAGCACCTCAATAAGAGCCAACCATCGCTGGGTGGCAGCACCCGGTTGCTGCGGGATCTCAAAGCGTTGGCCACTGTGGCCAGCATGCGGAATCTGGGGCAATTGGAAACATTCCTGCGTGCCGGGTTGGAATCAGTAACCGTGGCGCCAGCTCACGTGCCGCCACCGAAGCCGGTTCCGGGCGATACCGCGCTGCCGTTGCTGCAACAACTGGAGGAGTATCCTCAGGCGGAATTGGGCATCATCGCCGGCACGGCCCGCCGCATGGTGGCCATGTTTACCGTGCCGCGGCCTACGGGTCATCCGCAGGAATTACCTGTCGGGGGTATTTCGGACATTACCAATCGAGGCACGTTGGATCACCTCATTCCCAGTGAACTCGCCTATGATGACCTCACCCTAACGGCACGGCTAGCTAACAACGAAGCGCTTTTTTTCCGTCGGGACACCCCACCCGATGAGCCCGCTACCGAGCGGATTATTCTGTTGGACAGCGGGCTGCACATGTGGGGCACGCCCCGGGTCTTCGCGCTGGCGGCAGCCCTGGGCTTGCAATCGCAAGCCGCTGCCAGTGAAGCGGTCACGGTATTCCGCCGGGAGGGACGTCGTTTTCAATCCTTGAAGCTGGATAGCGTGGAGGCCGTGAAACATTACCTCTACGAACTCCCGCCGGACCCCGATCCCGCCGAGGCGCTCGCTGGCTTTCACCTTGATGAATCCTCGCCCTGCCGGCCGGATGTGTTTTTTGTTAGCGTGGCCCAACGTGCCGGGACCGTAATGAGGGCGCTGCATGGCATGGCTCTTGAAATAGCCGCCGCTGGAGGGCATTTTTACCTCCTGACCTTGAGCCGCAGCGGAGCCATGGAACTGGCGCTGCGCAATCCATCCGGTACGCGGGTTATCGCTATGGGGCGCATCGATCCTGACACACTTTTTGCCCCTGATGCCCCGGTGGAAAAAGCGCCGCGGCAGACAGGCACGCAAGCACTGTACAACGGTCCTGAATTGATCCGGAGCCTTGCCTATTATCAGCAGTATCCCTTGCCATTCCGCTTCCCCGCTCAACAACTAGCTTATGATCTGGGGCTGGACTTACCGGGTTCACGCTTAGGCATTACGATGGATGGAAGGTTGATGCGTTGGGATGGTGCTCAGCGCGGGGCGGTGGAACTCTATGCAGGAATTCATGAAGCGAGAAATCTTACCATCATGCGCCATGGAAACGAAATTGTTGTTGTAGGATCAGCCATCATGGTTGGCGGCAAAGTCCGAGCCGTGGTTGTTGACGAAGCCACTGGTGCCGGACGTGATCTGATCCTGGCCTCCAGTCACTCATTTCCCAGCAGCGTGAAGCTGCTCAGCGGAGCCGTTGTCCTGGAGTATGCACACAAGGCAGAAGCGTGCTCATTAGACGATGGCAGGTTCTTGGATACGGTGGGTTTCACGGAGAATCATCGCTTCAATGCAGTGACTTTTGATGGCCGGAAACTGGGGCTTCGCTCCACTAACGAACCTGCTCTGGGTCAGCCAAGGGTGACCCGGGCTCCACGGCCTGTGCTCCCGGCGATGATGGCTGTGCCGATCCTCTGTGGGTTTAGTGCCAGAGGAATGGTAATCCGCACCAACAGCAGTAGTTATGTCCTAACGATTCCCGATTTGAAATTCTGTGAGGCGTCCGGAGTCGTTCTGGAGCACATTCGACCATTTGTTCAAATCAACAGTGACCGGACTCCATCTCCAACCGCTCCCAAATTCTACCAGGCACAATGGAACGCGGATTGTCGCTTGATCTACGATACGCGGGGCGTGCTTCATTTCGTCTTTAGAGATAAACCTGCGAGCGTTGAGCTATCGCTCCTAGCTCTGCTTGAGGAGCCTTCTGCGGTCTGGGTAAGGGACTGGCCGCAACACTACGCAGGTTCGGTAGAGTGGATCAATTACCCAGGTTTAAGTCAAGATGCCAATGATACAGTGCAGGCAGTGCCGCTCTTCATGCGGTTCACAGCCGCAGCATCAGGAAGCACTGCTGCTGTCTAGCTTACGCTTTTGTTTCTGCCTGCCCACCTAACATGCCACCGCTGCCGCTCAGACTTCGCCCGTGCTCCGCCCCACTGCCTGCGGTGGCCGGTTGGTTGCAGACGACTGATGTGGCGGAATGGCTGCGCGAGGCGCGTCGCATTGCGGAGGTAAACGCTAAGGCAAAGGTGACTTTTTACCCTCTGGCAGTTTCGCCCGGCAATCACGATCTCGCGGGAGTTCTGTTGCTGGTGTCGGAGGCCGCATTGGAGTTAGATAAGGTTTTTGGCCCGCAAGTCCAGCGGTTGGGAAAATCCCGTGGTGGGGTGCTGGTGCCCGTGCATTCGCGCTTGGAGCCTGCTTTGAAGAGCGAGGAGGAACGACGGCTTTTTCCGTGGAGTGTCCATTTCTTCCATCCGGTGTCAGGCCTTACTGGCTTTGATACCACGGATGGCATCACTCCGGTGCAACTGCTGGCTGCGCCAAAGATTGAACGCATGGGATGGTATGCTGCGGTGCCGGGCCCGCTGCCGCATCCGGCACTGGAGCAGATCACGTTAGCGCAGGAAGTCAGCATGGAGGAAATGATGGCTGCGGCGGCGGATGATATCGGCAGCGAGCGCCCGGATCTGGAACCGCAGAGCCCACATGGCGGCTTGTCAGATTTGGCGCAACGCGGGCTTGGAGCCCTAGGCGGGGCGTTGGGGATGCTGGGTGCAGGTATCCTCGGTGCGCTAGGCGGCGGAAAGGCTGCGGAAAGTTTATCTCGGTGGAGCCGGCGCATGATGGAGGAAGTGAATGACCGCCGGAAAAAGGAGCTGAACCGGCTGCTGGACAGTTTTGATAAAGATGTCCTTGATGCGCTGCGGCACGCGATCCCGCTAGCCGGGGCTGAAGCGCGAAGAGGCGGTGCGCCAACTCCCGGCTGGAAGCTGGGAGCGCGTTCCACGAGGCTCGATGTGGCAAGGCACGGCAGCGCCACGGTAGACCAGTGGGACATCGACAACGAGTTACGGCTGAAGCTGGAGCGAAAGTATCGCGAGGCCGCTGCCCAAGAGGCCGCAGCGGGTAACTATGGCCGGGCTGCCTACATATACGGAGAGCTGCTGGGCGACTGGAACAAAGCGGCCGATATGCTGGCCAGGGGCGGTCGCCCACGGGAGGCGGCCAGGGTTTACCTCGACCGCTTGAAGTCAGGATCAAGAGCAGCGGATTGTCTGGAGAAGGCCGGACTCCTGGCAGAATCTGCAGCGCTGTATCGCGCCCATGGCCTGCACGAGAAAGCAGGCGATCTGCTGGCGAAGTTAGGCCAGCGTGATGCTGCCCGTGAACAATGGCACGTGGCCTTGCAGAACCTGACAAATCCTGTGGAACAAGCGGCCTTGCTGGCAGGAAAACTGGAAGACCCGGACCGCGCTGTCTACGTACTGGATAGGGCATGGCCCAACTCCGCGCACGCAGTAGCTTGCTTCGAAGCGGAATTCAAATTGCTGGGTCGCCTGGGTCGTCATGAGGAAGCAGCGGCGGTGCTGGATCGCTTGGAGCGCAGTCCCGGGGCTCGCTTGAGCCCGGTGAAATCACAGGTCCAGGAACTGAGCAAAATCTACAGCCACTATCCTGACAGCAGAATACGCGACCGGGCGAGTGAACTCGGGCTGCAGTTCAGCGGGGAGTTTTTGGCTGCGTTTGCAAAGCCTGCCGAGGTAAGGTGTGTCTTGCGGTTGATCCATCTGTTCGCGCCGGAGGACCGGCTGCTGCGGCGGGATGCAGAGCGCTTCAGTTGGAAAAATAGCCGGCCAGACGTGCCGCTCATCAGACGTGGCGGGACGGTGCTGCGGGCGCAGTCCGTGGTGCAGTTGGAGCGGCGCTACACATGGCAGTCCATTACGACGCGGGGTGAGCAGCTGTCCGCTGCTGGATGGGCCAGCAAAGCGGGCAGGAGCGCGGTGCTAGTGCGGGCATCGACCGGTGCGGATGCTCAGGAGATCCCGTGGTTGGGCTGTCCAGCCGGCACGCCGGGAGTGAGGCATCTTTGGTGCGGGGGACGGGTGCCGTTTATGGTGACTCATTTCCGGAATGGAAGCATGGCAGCATGGCACGCGACGGGGGGAGAACCCACGACCACGGGCGCTCTGGCGATCGGGGCGTGTACTGATGAGCAGGAGTTTCTGGTGCTGGGACACAAAAGCACCGCTGCGCTGATGGTGGAAACCTATGGAGCGGATGGGGCGGTGCGGCGAACGCGAGTGCTGGATTTAGCCCCGCCGGATATCAAAGATCAGGACTGGTTCACCGGTGGGCACGGCGATGATGTTTGGCTAGGCGGGCCAGGTGTAGCTGCTTGTGTGAATGAGAATGTGGAGTTCCGACTGGCCCAGCTCAACGGGCCGGTGACATGCTTTGCGGTCGCGCCCGCAGTGCTTCCTTCCCAGGCCTTGGCGGTGGCTAATCATGAAGTGGTGCTGTTATCGCAGCAGGCTAATGGCAAGCCGCTGGAGTGTGTAAATCTCTTCGCCGGTACCTGTGGAAAGCCGCCGGTGGCCTGCTTTACCAGAGATGGCCGTGCCATCATCGCTGATGCCAGCGGAGGCGTAGTGTATCAATTGCGCAACTGCTGCACCAAGTCCGCAGATATCATCATTCCTCCGGACACCGGCGGGTTAATTTGCGCCACGGCTCATGGAACGAATGGATTTGCCCTGCTCTCAGAGACAGGTGCGGTGCTGGTGTTTGAGGGGTGATGCTGCTGAAGTTAGTTAGTTAGGGGATTGGGGAATGGGGATTGATGGTTTGATGTCCTGGCGACCAAGGGGGGCCGCGATCAATGGTGAAGTTTTTGTGGACAGGGCTTGGTTTATCGTTAGACCACTTTTCAATGCAATGGTTCACTGGCAAAAACGGCACAACGGCAGGCCCCTTCACGGAAGCAGAGATGCAACGCATGGCGGGGTCAGGCGAATTAAATCCTGACGATCTGGTCTGGAGGGAGGGCGATGCCAACTGGCAGGCGGCCAAAATGGTGGCCACGTTTTTTCCAGCGCTGGCAGCTTTGGCCGCGCCCATGCTGTCGATACCCCCGCCCATGAATCCCCCCCCCGGAGCCAATCCGTACTATGCCGCGCCGCGCTTCCAGGAGAGTTTCCAAGCGGAAGCATCCACCCCTCGCCCTCCAAATCATTTGGTGTGGTCCATTGTGACGACGCTCCTGTGTTGCCTGCCGCTCGGCATTGCCGCTATCATCTACTCCTGCAAAGTGGAGGGACTACACTTGAGTGGGAATACCAAGGGAGCTATCCAGGCTGCCAATACTGCCAAGACGCTGAATTTCGTCTCGCTCTTACTAGGCGTTCTGATCATTCTCTTAAACTTCGCTGGCGTAATTGGCGCGTTGGTGCTCAATCGCTGATGTGAATCTTAAAGCCCGACGCACTGTGCTCTCGGTGGCTGTGCTAACGTTGCTGGCAATGGGCATAGGCCTGCTCCTCTCTGCGCCTCCGACGCAAAACCCATGGCTGCCGCCCTGTGTGTTATACCGCGCGACGGGACTCCATTGTCCTGGATGTGGCTCCACGAGGTGTGTCTACGCCCTGCTGCACGGGGACATCCCTGGCGCGGCGCGCATGAATATTCTGGCATTAGTCGCCCTGCCCGCGCTGGGTGTTATCATTCTTCGCAAATGGTGGTGGTGGGTGCGGGCGGCAACGTCACCCGCATCGGTGCCCCTCGGATCAAAGTGGAGCATCGCCATAGCCGTGATCGTGGTGCTCTTTGGAATACTGCGGAACGTGCCTGCCTTTTCCTGGCTGGCTCCGCATTGACAATTGTTAGAGTAGCGGTGCCAGCGGACGGAAAACCGCCTCCATGGCTTTGTCCCGGAAGGCTCGCTGATGATACTGCTCAAGGGTGATAAGGAGGGATTCCTCGACTGCGGTTTGGAAAATGCGCTCTTGGGTAGAGGCTAGCTGCTCAGAGGCGACAACGACATTCAATTCAAAATTGATCCGAAGCGAACGGATATCCAGATTGGCGCTGCCGCACATGGTGACTGCGCCATCCACGGTCATGACCTTCGCGTGCAGCCCGCGGGCTTGATATTCATGGATGATGACGCCGTGGACCAGCAGTTCATCATAGTAAGAACGCATGACGTGAGTCAGGTAGAAGTGATCACATTTGGCAGGGACGAGGAGTTCGACCCTAACACCCCGCATAGCGGCGAGCTGGAGGGCAGTCAGGAGCGGCGGCTCCGGCACGAAGTAGGGTGTCATGAGCTTCACTGTCTGCGTGGCCCTGTTGATGAGCGTGATCGTGGCCAGCTGGATTTCGTTTACCTCATTGTCTGGTCCGCCTGGCACCACTTGGACAGTCACGCCCCCGGCGGGCTGTTGGTGCGGGTAGTATTCCCGGCTGGTGAGTTCCTCCTGTGCGGAGAAATACCAGTCTTGAGCGAAGATCTCAGCGAACTGGCTGACGACAGGGCCGCGCAGCCGGATACCCAAATCCCGCCATGGGGGATGCCCGCCGCTTCCCCAGTATTCATTGCCGACATTCATGCCTCCGGTCATCGCCGTGGAGCCATCTGCGATGAGCAGCTTGCGGTGATTCCGCAGGTTGAGGTGGAACCTGCCACGGCGCGGGCTGAATGTGCTGAACCATGAGAACTTGCCGCCGGCTGCGACCAGCCCATCGAAAAATGACTCGCGGAGTGTCAGGCTTCCAATCTCATCCACCAGCACGCGCACTCGCACGCCGCGGCGGGCGGCAGCCGTGAGCGCATCCCGCACAGTCATCCCTGCTTTGTCATTTTTCCACGTGTAGAATTCCAGGTGCAGGTGATGCTGCGCGCTCTGTATGGTGTCCAGCATGACAGGGAAAAATGATGTGCCGTCCGGCAGGAGCACGACATTGTTTCCCGTCAGGGCAGGGAACCCGGTGATGCCCTCGAGTTCACGCGGCAGGCCCGGAGCAGGGGGGGCACCGGGTTCTATACGAAGGCGTGCACCGAGGGACGCCACTAGATTCACCCGGTGCCGCTGGACGCGTTCTGTACCGATGAGCAGGTAGAGCAGTCCACCGATTCCCGGAAAAAGGAGGATGGCCCACATCCACG
>JAYVJI010001069.1:0-3499 GCA_043769435.1 Verrucomicrobiota bacterium | reverse complement strand
CGGAACTGGTGCGCGATGAGATCCTGAAAAAATATCCCCTGCCCGTCACTGTGTCGCTCATTGAGGCGAATATGCGAGGGCTGGAGGAAGGGCAGAAACCCGAAGACCAGTCCCGCCTCGAAGCAGTGGCCCGGGATATTTTTCAGCTACCCAATGTTCAGCCAGCCTCCCACAGTTACTCTCATCCCTATGTGTGGATTGATCATGATGATGAATACATTCCCCAGTATGAAGCCCGCCAGTTGGTGCTGAAAAAAGGCATGGAAGTGAAGTCCATCGATCCGCAGCGGGAAGTAGCTGGCAGCGTGGCTTACATCGATACATTATGTCCGCCGGGAAAGAGAACCGACCTCATGCTCTGGACCGGAAATTGCCGCCCATCAGCGGAGGCTATCCGCATCTGTGACCGCCTCGGCATTGAAAACATGAACGGCGGTGGAGCCCCCATCACCCGCCGGCATCCCTACCTCGCGAATGTCGATCCCCGCGTCATGCAGTGGGACGGCGAACTCCAGATCTATGCCGCACATCAAAACGAATTCGTCTACACCCGGAACTGGCGCGGGCCCTTCTATGGCGGATTCGCTCAGGTCATCGAGTCCTTTAACCTAACAGAAAAGCCCCGGAGGCTGAAGCCGGTAAATATTTACTACCACTTCTACAGCACGGCTACAGCCGGAGCCATGGCGGCGTTGAAAAAAGTCTGCGACTGGAGCTTTGAGCAACCACTGCACAGCATCACCGCTAGGCAGTTTGCAGAAATCACACGGGACAGCCACCGGACGCGGATTTTCAAAGACGGGCCGCAGCGCTTCGTGATCATCAATGCCGGCCACCAACGCACATACCGGCTCCCGGCCGGCAGTCTGCTGCCTGACATCGCAGAAAGCAGGGGCGTCACAGGCTGGGTGCGGGAGGGGGATGCTATCTTCCTCCATACGGACGGACGGCCTTGCGTGACCCTGACACTTTCCGGCAAGCCGAGGGTCTGGCCCTTTCTGGAATCAGCCCAGGGCGAGGTCACATGGCTGCGTCATGAGGCCGGCAACATGGAACTCACCGTGACCGATCTGCGCCCAGCCCACACCGTGGTGCTCGCAGGCCTGAGCGGCGTATGGAGTGTCCAGATCAATGACAAAGCCCAGAAACTCAGCCCGGGCGCGGATGGCCGGCTGAGCATCCCGCTCAGTGGTCAGGCAAGCATCAAACTCCAGCGCCAGCCCTGACAGTTTCAGCTGAACCATGCCGCCACCTTCTCCAGCAGTGGCGGCAGGAGGATCACAGTCCCCGCCCCGGCAGCCGCGAGAGCCAGCAGCAAGACCCCGCCAGCAGCAGCATCCTTGATGCCGCGGATCGCCTCTTCCTGCTCGGCAGTGACCCGGTCTGCCAGTTTTTCGATGGCCGTATTCAATGCCTCCGCGCCCAGGACAGCTCCCCCACAGAGGCAAACCACGGCCCACTCGATCGTGCTGATCTTCAGCCATGCCGCCATGGCCATGACCAGAGCAAAGAACCCCCACTGAAAGCGGCAACTCGGTTCCAGCAAAGCCACCTCCCGGATACCGCGGAAGGCACACCGGAAGCGCTGACCCCAGCTTTGTCGCTTAGATCCGGGCTGCATTTCGTTTCTCTAGGAATGCCACCATCGCCTCACGCATGGATGGAAACGCTATTTCATCAGCATCCACTTCCTCAGGCATCAGCCATTCAAAGCTGGCCACCCCATCCAGCGATTGCGGCTCCGCATCGGGCGCGCTGGTGGCAGTGAAAAAGAAATCGAGAACCTGATAGGAAATCCCCCTGTAGTTATAAACGTTAGGATGTGAGCAGAGATATTCGATGTCCCCGACGGCCAGACCCACTTCCTCCTGAAACTCCCGCCGCAGCCCAAACTCCGCCGTCTCCCCTGGATCAATGAAGCCACCGGGGATGGCCAGCATACCCTTGGCCGGATCCTTTGCCCGCCTTATGAAGAGCACCGTGCCATCAGGCCGTTCCAGGAACGCGGCCGTCGCGCAGGTGGTGTTGACATACAAAACGAATCCGCATTCGCCGCAGCGAAAGGGATGCCCCGCTTGCGGTGAATCCGGACTTCCACAGGATGGACAATATTGAAAACTGGCAGTAGGATGCATGGCTGGCCTCCTCGCCCGGCATTGCCGCAAGTTCTACGGAAAAATCCCGCATTTCCACTCCGCATCTCACTATCACATTTTTCCTGAATCATGAAAGCCTTTCTCCTCCTGCTCCCGCTGCTTTTACTCAACACCACCGCTGACGAACCCGCTCCAGCAGCGCTGCACCAACCAGCCTGGGGCAACATCACGGCTGATAAAGCCAATCCCCGCCTGCTGCAGTTGGCCATCCGCACGTGGCCGGCAGATGGCCTCCTGTCCCTTCCTGCTCCCATGCCTAACTTCACCCGCGCAGCTCTTTTGCAAGGCTCCAGCCATCAATTGCTGGAATGGACATTCAACGCGGATGCCACCAGCATCATCCTGACGCTGCCTGTAGCCGCACCCGCTAATCTCCCGGCCACCGTCCTTCTGTATGCCTCGGAAAAGACCACCGTTTTCGCTGACGGGCACATCATATTCTCCGCACTGGATGCCAGCCTCCACGGCAAGCCCATCGCCCTCGAGTCTCATCCTGGAAATCACCGCATCGGCTTCTGGAGCAACGCCGCTGACTGGATCAGCTGGGAATGTGCAGGTGGCCGGGAAGGCCAGTTTGATGTAGAACTGACCTACTCCAGCGCGGGCAGTGAAGGCACGGAAATGGAGTTCGAAATTGCGGGCCAAAAGCTCTCCTTCACTCGTCCGCCGACCGGCAGTTGGTATCGATACCGGACGGTGTCCCTAGGCCGGATCAAGCTGACCGCAGGCACCCCGTTTGGAGTTTCTGCAAGGTGCAGCAAGCTCACAGGTGGAGCGGTCATCAATCTTAAAGCCATCAGCCTGCGGCCCGTTGTTGAGCCAGAGAAATCCTGAATCCCCTGCCACAGTCCCACCGCCGCAGAACTCAAAGCGGCGGCTCCACCCAGCGGTTGTGTTCCTTGATCAAATCAGTGAGCCGGGCGACCGCCTCGGCCTCTGGAATGTTGAACTTCACCGGTGTCTTGCCGACGTAGAGATTGATCTTGCCGGGAGCCCCCCCCACGTAGCCAAAGTCCGCATCCGCCATCTCCCCGGGGCCGTTCACGATGCAGCCCATCACCGCTATGCGCACCCCTTTGAGATGACCCGTGGCCTGACGGATGAGCTGGGTGGTGGATTGCAGGTTGAAGAGGGTGCGGCCGCAGCTGGGACAGGCGACATAGTCCGTTTTGAAAATCCTGACACCTGCCGCCTGTAATATGTTATAAGCCAGCCGCAGACTTTGTCCGGGGCCGTGCTCTCCCTGCACCAGCACCGCGTCGCCTATCCCATCGCAGAGCAGGCTGCCAATATTCGTCGCGGCAGTCAGCAGCGTGTCTGTGAAATCCCGGTGCGGATCTGAG
>JAYVJI010001068.1:0-3914 GCA_043769435.1 Verrucomicrobiota bacterium | reverse complement strand
TAGCCAAAGCGGGAGAAAAGCTCGAAGTTGTCGCCACGAATAAGCTGGATGAAGCGTTCGAGGCCTCGCCGGCCATTGCTGGCAGCGAGCTGTTCCTGCGCGGCCATAGCGCGCTCTATTCTTTCTCAGAGAAAAAGTGAGGCGGATCTGGCCGGGCACCGGACGTATCTTCATGGTCCGGACTTCCTTGACGGTCCCTGTCCTCCTGCTCACCACATGCCTGCTGCTTCACGGAAATTTCTGCCCCGCCTCCTGCCCCGCTTGAGAGAGCGGATGGATGGGCTGCCGTGGCTCATGAGGGTTCCTCTCAAGCTGCTCAGCCAGGGCCTGCTGCTGTCACTCGCGTCCCTGTTTTTTCTCAGTGTGTTCTATTCATGGATGGCGGGAAAATATGATCCCGCAGAGGCCGGGAAAATGCCGGAACGGACTATCGTTTATGACCGGCAGGGACGGGAGATGGGCCGCCTGCACGGGGAGAACCGGATCATGGTCAAACTGAAGGATGTAGCACCGGTCTTTATCGAAGCCCTGCTGGCCCGGGAAGACAATGATTTCCGGGAGCATGGCGGCATCGCATGGCGGGGGGTGGCACGCGCCATTTTCCGCCGGGTCACCGACGGTGCGCAGCAGGGAGCCAGCACCATCACCATGCAGCTGGCCCGCAACAGCTACGATCTCACCCGGGAAAAATCCCTCCACAGAAAATTGCTGGAAATCGCCATCACCAGGAAACTGGAATCGCACTACAATAAGGACCAGATCCTCGAACTCTACATCAACCGCATATTCTACGGCACTAACATCTATGGTCTTCAGCGCGCCTGTCAGTGCTACTTTGGAAAACCCGCGCGGGATTTATCACTGGATGAGGCGGCCATGCTGGCGGCGATCATTCGCGGGCCTAACGTGTTTTCCCCATTCCGGCACTATGAGAAAGCACTGAGCGGACGGGACATGGTGCTGGACCGCATGGTGGCGACGGGCCGGCTGTCCCAGGAGGCAGCGGATATGGTGAAGCAAGTCAAAACGCGCGTGCTCCCTCCGCCCGCCCGCACCCCGGACTCATGGGCCATGGATGCGGTCAGGCGCGATCTGGGCAGAGTGCTCAGTCAAGAAGCCGTGGACCAGGGTGGACTGAAGGTCTACACCACCCTCGACCCTTCACTCCAGGCTGCCGCCCAACGCGCGCTGGGCACCCGGCTTCCAGGCTCCGTTGAAGGAGCCGCCATCGCGATCGATAATGCTACTGGCGCCACGCTGGCGATCGTGGGTGGCGCAGATGCCCAGATCAGTGAGGAAAACCATGCGCTGAGCCCCTTGCCGCCTGGACCCATGCAGGCACTGAATGCCCTAGGCGGCAGAATCCCGGGGTTTCCCCTCCTCCCCGCATGGCTGCCGGGTATGGATCCTGGCCCTACCCTGGAGAACCTAGCCAATGCCCTCAGCGTCACCGCCAGTGCCGGAAAGCGCGCGAGGCCTTGGCTCATCGACCGTGTGGAAGACAGCACGGGCCTGCTGGTTTTCCGCAGCGGCATCATGCACGCCGAAACCATGTCTCCGAAGCAGGCGCGTGCACTGCGGAGCCAGATGGAGAATGGCCTGCTCACTGCGGCTGCGGTGCCGGCCGGCCTGCTCCCGCCGGTCGCCGGCATAGTGAGTCCAGCGGATGATCCCGGCGCCTGGGCCATAGGCATCACCCCGGCCGTCACCTGCGGCGTCTGGGCCGGAGACACCGGCAACATGGCCCGGGATAGCGGTCTGGGCCTCGCTGTGCCCATCTGGCTGGACATCATGCGGAATGCCCAGCGCGTAGGCTATCACCACGCCTCATGGGAAAAACCCTAGCAAATAGTTTTCACTGCTTCACCAGCTTCACTTTCGTGCCCGGCAGCTAGGTGAGTGCCCAATATTTATTGTAGTTCGCGCCAAGATGAACAATTCCACTGAACCTCTTTGCTTGTATTTATTTCTGGCCGAGTCCCTAAGGCTGAAATCAAAAACGTCCGCTTGGTTTTTTCCTAACCAACTAATTTCACTTAACAACGAAACGGCCAGGGACGACTCTGGTTCCGGTTCCGCCCTCACGCCAGCATGGCTTGGACTGCGGCGGGATTTTCCCTGCTGATGATGACCACGGTTTGACCGCCGCGCGCCCAGCTGGCCACGCTGCCGTGAGCGCTGGCGCTGACTTCTGGTGCGGCTCCTTCCGCTGGGGGATCGACGAGTCCGGCGGAGGGCGTGCAGAAGAGGTGCATAAACTTCATGCCCGGTAGCACGAAGCACTCTAGGCTAACAGATTGTCCTCTGAGGGTGTAGAGCTGGCATCCCTTGCGTGGCAGAGCGTCTAGGGATGCTGGCAGGCTGCCGGCGTGCGGGGCGCTATGCTCCTGCATCCATGCGGCGATGGCGAGCTTGTCCATGCTCATGAATGCCAGCGAGAGTGGCCCGCCTGCGATGCCGGCTACCTCTTCCTTGAGCGTGCTGAATGTGAGGCGCTGCCGCCACCAAAGGCCGGCAGCGGTGAGGGAAGCGGCTGTGGCTAGGCCCCATCCGAGAAAGCGCCGACGCGAGGGGCCGGGGGGGGCGTTGGTCCCAGTAGGCGGGCGGACGGCGGAGAGCACGGACTGGCGCAGCTCCGGCGGAGGCTCCGGCGGAGGCTCTGCGTGGCTGGTGCTGCGCGCGCCGCGCATGGCAGCGAGGATGGATGCCTGCAGGCCTGTGGGGGGCTCCACACCGCGGAGGGCACGCTGCATCCCGAGGTCTGTCTGGCGCTCTGACTCGAGGCGTGCGGTGAGGCCGGCATCCTCCTGCGCGGCCGCCATGGCTGCGGCCACGGCGGGGTCTTGCCCGTCCTGACCGGATGGGCGCGCCGCTCGCAGTAGTTGGAGTTGTTCTTCAGTCATAGGGCGGGAGCAAGTATCTGCCGGAGGACTTCCTTGGCCCGGCTGAGGCGGGACATGACCGTCCCTGCAGGCACGCCGAGTATGCCAGCGATCTCGCGGTAGGACAGGTCCTCTACATAGAAAAGGGATAAGACGGAGCGGTGGGGCTCATCCATGCGGCGAAGGGCCTCCACTGCGGTGCGGCCATCGACGGTCAGTTCCTGCGGGGTTGCCTCTCGCTGGGTTTCGAGCAGGTGATTCTCAGTGAATTCCACTGTGTTGCGGGTGCGCCTCCGCAGGAGCAGGAACTCGCGGTGCAGGGTGGTATAGAGCCATGACTTGATGGCACCGTCCTCACGGATGTCCTGCCACTTCAGCGAAAACTTAACAGCCGTCTGCTGGGTGAGGTCTGCGGCGTCGGACTCGTGGCCTGTCAGACTGAGCGCGTAGCGGTAGAGCTGCCGGTAGTAGCGCAGGATGACGGTCTCCAGCCACGCCTGCACGTCGTCCCCGTCCGCCTGGAGCGGGCGCGGCGGGAGCGCGGGCAGGAGATCGTCAGGCATGTGAGCAGTGTGGCTAGCTGTGGCGACGGCGCAGCGCCAGGGCCATTCCAGCAGAGAGCATAGCGACTGCGGACGGCTCCGGCACCACTGTCAGGCGCAGCACTGGCGTTTCCGGTTGGATGGAAGCGGGGCCTGGTGCATTGCTGTCCGGCAGCACCAGTTCCGGCATGGCTCCGGATGTGAAGGTGGCGATCATACCGGCATTCAAAGTGAGGTCTGCGCCTATGAACATGCCGCCGCCATTGACGAGCGGCAGCACTGAAAAGATGGACGCGCCGAAGTGCAGGCTGCTCTGCCCCAGCAGGTCCACGCCGCTAAGGCTGAAGCTGAGCGAGTCTCCAGGCATGAGCACGGGCAGGTCCAGGCCTCCGCCGACCGGGGGAAAAGAAGCCCCGGCAGCAACGGTGGAGAGGCTCAAGCCCAGCTGCGGCAGGACTTCTCCCATGCCCGTGCCGGCCGGCGTGAAGAC
>JAYVJI010001067.1:0-3140 GCA_043769435.1 Verrucomicrobiota bacterium | reverse complement strand
GGCGGTGAGGTAGCCGAGTTTGGGGTGAAAGGCGAAGTCGAGCTTCTCCTCCAGCGCGGTGTCCACTTTGTCGATCGCCTTAAAAACGCTCTTCACCTGCAAGCCGCTGCGCAGCGCCTGCAACCGCAGATGATCCTCTTCGTTGATCATGATCGAGAGGGTTTGCTCCCGGTTAATAACCGCAGCGCTGCCTGAGGATTTAGCGGCCTGCTCGCGGGAGATGAGATGCTTTTCCACGAGCACCTGCTTCCGTATGGCGTCGAGACTTCCGAGGTCTTCGCTGTAGCAGTCCTGCATCTCCGGCAGGGCCTCCACTCTGGGCTGCAGGCCCTGCATGATGAGCAGGCGCTCCGCTTTTTTTGCCCAGCCTGGGAAGCTCACGCCACGCAGATTTCGGGCCAGCCGGATGCGGCTGGTGATGACGATGTCATGTTCCGGCCCGTCATGGATCATCCATTCCGGGAGCTTGCGGAGCAGTGTAGAATATTTCATAAGGACACGGATTCATCCGCAGCACCTCCTGTGAGCCGACGGATTTTTTCCAGCAGGCTTGCCGCCTCTTCGAAATGCTCACCCTGCACTGCGGCATCGAGCGCCGTGTGGAGCTGGAAGAGCTTATCCTCTCCGGAAATGAAGGGCGGGGTGTCTTTCTGAATGACGGGAGCGGGCTTTTCTGGAACTGTCATCTCTGCGAGGAGATCAACCGCCGGGGCCGCGGGTTGAACATGGGCAGGGGGCTCCGGAATCCGGGAAGTGAAAATGCCTTCCTGATGGCCGACATGCGGGACCCTGCCTGAGTGGCGCACGCCCTTGTGCATGGCTTTTAGCAGGTTGTCCATGCCTTCAGCAAAAACGGCGTAGCAGTCAGCGCAGCCCAGCCGGCCGGTCTTGCGGAATGTCGTCTGCGTCATGCTGCAGGCAGGGCACTGCCGCTCACCGGGCACCACGGCCTCAGCCTGCTTTGCCTGACCGAAGCCCAGCAGCAGATCCGCTAGGGCAAATCCTGTAGGGTCACTAACACCTTTTTCCTGGGCGCAGCCTTCGCACAGGTTTACCTTTTGCATCTCGCCCTTCACTATCTGGGTCAGATACACGGTAGCCTTTTTGCTTTTGCAGACGTCGCAGTCCATAGGTTCAATCAAAGGAAACGCTAATGCAGCCATTATGGATGGCGAAAGGGATAATTTCCTCCGATTGTGAAAAATCGCAACAGTCGCCGATTGCAGGAGCCGGAAGCCGGAGAATAATGCGTCGTGTTTGATGTAAGGGAAAAACCGAAGATGGTGGAAAAGGCGCTCCTGCTAGGCGTTTATTTTGACCGTAAGGAGGAACAGGAAGCCGCCAGCCTTCTGGAGGAACTGCGTGAACTTGTGGATACCTTGGGGATTCCTGTTTCGGAGAGCAAGCTGGTGTTTGTGAAGGACGGGAATAAGCGCTACTTCACGGGCAGCGGAAAAGCAAAAGAAATCATGGATCTCGCCCGGGACACCGGGTGTGATGTGATCGTTTTTGACAACTCGCTGAGCCCCTCGCAGCAGCGGGCGTGGGAGAGTGAAGGGGGGATCACGGTGATAGACCGGGAGGAAGTCATTCTGGATATCTTCGCCATGCGGGCGCGCACAGCGGAAGCGCGGATCCAGGTCGATCTGGCACGTCAGCAATATGCGCTGCCGAGGCTCGCCCGCATGTGGGGCCACCTAGACCGGCAGAGCGGCGGGGGGGGCGGAGGCAGCGGCGGGGCCAACCGCGGAGAAGGAGAGAGCCAGCTGGAAACGGACCGCCGTCTGGCCCGCGGGCGGATAGATGCACTGCGGCGGCAACTGGAGGATGTGAAGCAAGTGCGCCTCACGCAGCGCAAGGAACGCTCGAGGGTTCCGGTCCCGCAGGCGGCCATCGTGGGCTATACCAATGCTGGTAAATCCACGCTCCTCAACGTGATCACCGGCGCTGATGTGCTGGCTGAGGATAAGCTTTTTGCCACTCTGGATCCCACCACTAGAAAGGTCCAGCTGCCGGACGGACACCAGATGCTGCTAACGGATACGGTGGGGTTCATCCGTAACCTTCCGCACCGCCTCATTGATTCCTTCAAGGCCACTCTGGAGGAGGCACTGGCTGCTGATTTCCTGATCCATGTGCTGGATGCCAGCCAGGAGCGTGTTTTTCAGTATTTCCATACCACCATGCAGGTGCTGGAGGAACTGGGAGCCCATGAGCGCCGGATGCTCATCGTGCTCAATAAAATAGACCTCGTCCCGCCCGGACAGCGCGCGGCCATCGCCTCTCATTTTGACCAACCCGTGGCCGTCTCGTTGAAAACCGGCGAAGGGATAGAAGATCTCACGGCACGCCTCAGCGAGATGCTCCTCGACGGCACCGTGCGGCTCAATATCCGGCTGCCGCAGGCACAGTTCGGCCTCCTGAGCATCATCCACCGGCAGGGCAAGCTCCTGAGCCAAAATTATGACGGCAATGACGTCCTCGTGGAAGCGATTATCCCCCGCCGCTACGAATCTCATTTCGTGCCGTTCGGGACGGAGAATATTTCCGGCTGAGATACCGGCGGGTGACCGGGGTGGCGGCGCTGCGCCTGCAAGCTACTTTCCACTTTCACTTTCCTTCCGGCGGCTGTCTCCCTGCCTCATGAGTCTTGAGCGTCTCAGTGGCACTGTGGAGCGGGTGACCTTCCATACGGAGGACACGGGGTTCACTGTGCTCAAGGTCAAAATCGCCAACCGCGCGGAGCCGGTCACGGTGACAGGCCGTGCCGCATCGATCCACGCAGGGGAAGTGATAGCAGCGGAAGGTGAGTGGGTGAGCGTGGCGGAATGGGGCCGGCAGTTCAAAGCAGAAAAAATAGAAACCAGCGCACCGTCCAGCAGGGCGGGCATCGAGCGGTTTCTTGGCAGCGGATTGATAGAAGGGATAGGTCCGGTGTATGCGAAAAAGCTGGTGGAGAAATTCGGCGAGGAGATTTTCGATATCATCGAGCAGAGCAGCGCGCGCCTGCAGGAAGTGCCCGGCGTGGGTGAGAAGCGGCGGAGGGAAATCAAGTCATCATGGGAGCGGCAAAAAGCGATCCGGAAGATCATGGTATTCCTACACCAGCACGGCATAAGTACAGGGAAGGCCGTGAAGAT
>JAYVJI010001066.1:0-4535 GCA_043769435.1 Verrucomicrobiota bacterium | reverse complement strand
TGCCCAAGCCCAGAAGCAACAGCCCGGAGCCGCGTCCCGTGAGCTTTGTCTTCAGCTGTTTTTCAGTGGCCATACATCACTGCGGATTCAGTCCGTCCCGCCCCGGACATCGAGAGCATCCCGCAACCCATCACCCACGAAATTCACACAGAGCAGTGTGACACTGAAGAAAAGCCCCGGATAAAACAACAGCCACGGATATTCCTCCATGCTGCCTGCGCCGTAATCGATGAGCGTTCCCCATGAGCTGTTAGGAGGCTTGATCCCCTGCCCCAGAAAGCTGAGCCCTGCTTCCAGCAGCATGACTCCCGGCACCGTCAGCGTGGCATAGACGATCACCGGCCCGAGAATGTTAGGAATAATGTGGCTCACAATGATCCGCCACGCCGGCAATCCCAGAGAACGGGCCGCATCCACATACTCCATCCGCGCGATCCCCATCACCTGACTCCTCACGATCCGGGCCATCGTCAGCCACTCCACCGCACCTATCGCGAGATACATGAGCACCGGATCGTCACCGAACATCGTGACCAGCAGGATCACAAAAATCATGAAAGGCAGCGCATACAGCACATCCACAGCCCGCATCATAAAAGCATCTGTCCGTCCGCCCACATAGCCTGCCGTCGCACCGTAGAGCACCCCGATGATCAGGGCCACAACGGTCGCCACCATGGCTACCTTCAGCGAGACCTGCCCGCCTTTCAAAATACGGGTCAAAAGATCACGCCCCAAAACATCCGTGCCCAGCAAATGCGTCCGGCTCACACCATCGACAGTTTCCTGGACCCCCGGCGGCTGCGCCTTGAGTGATAGATTGGTAGCATCCGGGTGCCACCCGGTAACATACGGCCCTAAAAAACAAGCCAGCACGATAAATAAAAAAACTGCCCCCCCCACGACCGCCGATTTGTTCTTCGCCAGCCGCGTCCATGAATCCTGCCAGAGCGAGCGCCCCTGGGCAGGCTCAGAAAACAGCTCAACTGATGCCAGAGAGGCAGCCATGGGAACGGCGTTGAAAATTGACGGACATTAGCTCGGAAAAAAGTATGGAAAAAGCGCCCGCGGCTACCGCACAGGACACCCGTCCACAACAGGACAGCCCCCCGCGCATCAAGCGCAACTTTCCACCGTGTGAGCCTGCCACCGCCAAGCCCTGACATTGGACATGAGGTGCTAAAGGCACAATGCTTCCTGCGCTGAACAGCAGGACCATAAGCGCCCCCGATCAGCGCGACCGGCGGAGGCAAAACCCGCACCATTTTTTACCTATCCGGCTTATCCTGCTCCATTGGTCGGCTCACTTGGCAGCCGGAGTTTTTTGGGCAGCGGCAGCGGCGATGGGGGCAGGTTTTGCCTGCTTTTGCTGAATGGTGGAGAGGGGCTTCAGGCTGGCGGCAGATGGTGCAGCGGCCAGCGCCTGAATGGCATCCGGCTGGATGACGGGCGCGGCGGTAGCTGGCGCGGGATTTTGTGCCAGGGCTGCCGGAGCCGGGACTATCTGCGGGACCGTGGCCGGTGCCTGTTGCTGCACGTCGTCCAGCTTGTCAAAACCCCAGCAGATGTGCTGCCGGATCTGCGGCTCCACGGTGCCGGTCCGGGCATCGTTCAGCCATGCGAACCGGATGGTAGCATGGCGGCTGCCGGAAGGAAGTCCGGCATCATACAGGCTCACCAGATCGGGCTGGTTCACCGGCAGCGTCATGGTGTGGTTTTCAAAGGGATCCGCCAGAACAAGGACGAGCGGGCTGCCCGGCGGGCTCATGCGGGTCATGCGAACGCGCAGAATTTTTTCGCCTTCCTTGCGCTGGGAGGTGGTTTCGTGGAAGGTCCCGTCTTCTGTCTGTTGCCACATTTCCCAATCAAGCAGCCAGCGACCGCTGCAGTTTTTCACACAGGCGATGATTGGGGGCAGGCCTCTCGTGCGCTCGGCCTTGAGGACCGTGACCTTATTACCTGACTCAAAGCGCCAATCCAAAGGCTGGAAGTCCGCGATGCTTATCGGCTCTGGATCGGTGCCGGCGTAGTAGGCCTGCATGACAGGCTGGAGCCGCTCGGCATCCATCACGCAGGCGCTGCGGTCTGCCGCAGTGGTAGCGCAGAGAAATGTATGCAGCGTCTCGCGGGCCTTTTGCACAGAGGCATCTGCAGCGGGTGCTCCCGGCGGGATGAGGGTCACAAATTGCTTTTGCGGCGTGGACCGGAAGAACAATGCAGAGCCAACGGTGAGGACAGCGATCCCGGTCAGGGTGGCGGCGAGGATGACTCTGGTTTTGCGGGGGCGGGAGCCCGGCGTAGTGTTAGGCTGGCTCATTTGATGTTGGTGACGGAGTTGACGGTCAGGCTTCCAGGTCCCCATGTATTTCCTGGCACCGCAGATCCTGCAGTGCTGTCAAATGTGGTGATTTTTTGCCTGGTGTTGCCACCGTGTGAGGTGAAGCGGCCTGCGGCGTGGAGCCACGGGGTGCTGGAGTTAGCGAGGAGGGCGTCGATGCCGCCTCCGCTGATGCTGGGGAGGAATGTGGCGTCTAGGGAGCCGTCCGCCGTCACTTCAGCAAGGTATGTCCGCGCCGTGCCCTTGTAGGAGGTGAAGTCTCCCCCGATGATGACACCGGCACCGACCAGGGCGCCGCTGTTGACCCGTCCGTTAGGCCCCGTGCCTGAGAGGCTGAATGCGGAGTTGGCGGCACCAGTAGCGGTGACGATGCTGGCGAGGTTGGTTTTGGGAGCGGTGAAGGTTCCACCGACCCATGCGTTGGCACCGCTGGTTTCCAGCCAGCGCACTGTATCCCCTGCTGCCGTGGAGACTGTGGAACTGAAGGAGCCATCACGTGAACCGTCTGCATTCAGCACCGCTACCTTGGAGCCGGCACTGGTGCCATTCCATGAGGTGAAGTCGCCTCCAACCATGACCTTGCCGCCCGCCAGGGTCTTCAATGCCTGGACCGGACCATTCGGGCCTACGCCTCCGGAGAGCGGATTGAATGAAGTGTCGAGCGAGCCGTTGGCATTTAGCCTAGCGATGTTTTTCCGTGCTTCACCATTCACAGCATTGAACTCGCCGCCGATGATGATCTTGCCGTCCGCCTGGGTAGCGATCGCCCAGACCTTGCCTGGGGAGCCGCCTACTTTGCGGAAGCTGATTTTGGACAGGTGCATGGTCACGGGGTTCCCGTAGTCACCGCAGTCAAACGGCACGGGATTGATGATTGAGCCACCTGACAGGTCCAGATTGTTAGCGTAGACGCAGCCATTAACAACGGCGCTGCCTGCCAGCTGGGTGCTGGTAGCTGAGTCCATGGCGAAGAAGGTGCCGGCATAGGCAGAAGCGGATCCAGTGAATTTCAGATCCGTGGCTCCGGGGAGGAGATTCACGAGGATATGCGAGGCCTGAAGCCCGCCCGCCAGCTGGATGCCTGCACTGGCCGTGAAGTAGAGACGTCTCTCGACATTGATGACGAAGTAATCCGTAGCGCTACCGCTGAGCGTCACCTTTTCACTGCCACCGAGATAGATCTGGTTCAGTCTAATGACGTTGCGTCCGTTAGGAGCGGTAGCGAAGATCGTCATCGGGCTGGTGATGCTGCCAAATGTCTGCGTGGGGGTGAGGGCAGCGGCAGCATTGGAAACCGCTAGGGCTTGAGTGCGCACTGAGCTGAGACTTTGGTAGATAGGTGCCAGAGGCACGCCGCCGGCGCCACGGAGATTATCCGCAGTGCCCAGGCTTCCCACGAGCGGTGAGTGCACGTAGAACTGGCCTTGGATAGCAGAGTTGGTGAAGCCGAGGTTTACACCGCTGGTGACACCGGTTTTACCGCTCATCACTGCTGAGTCTATAGCTGTGCTGTTGAAGTATCCGCCGGTTGCGAGGACAGACCAAGAGTAGACACCGGGAGCGCAGAGTTCCGGGAACCCGGAGGCGCTGCCACTGGCTGTGCCGGAGGGCCATGCCGAGACCGCGGCGCTCTGCACCGGGCTGGCAGCCCAGCCGAAGCGGGCACGGCCATAGCGGTTCTGAGCCACGTCTCCGGACCCCATGGTGTGATAGAGGCTGTCGCCGGTGGCGCTGTCCATAACGACGTTGGATGACGCATTACTGAGCACTGGATCAGCGCTGGAACCGTAGAGCGGACCATTCTCGCTGCTGAGGTTAGTGTAGTCGGTGGCTGGCACGAGGCTGCCCAGGGTAGCGATTCCAGACCATGCACGGACGAGCGAGTTTTCCACCTGACCATTCACCGTGGAGATGCCGCCGACTATCATGGAGTCGATGAATACGGGCTCGGAGAAAGTGAGGCCGAGGGTAGCTGGCGTCACATTACCACTCAGGTCGCCGGTGAAGACGAGTCCATAGCTGCCGGTGACACGGGCATCGGGGTTGGGACCAGCCAGGAGGCTGGTGGCCTGCGGACCGTCGGGCCCATAAAGCGATGGTCCGACGTTGGCGATGGCGCCCATTCTGCGGCTCATGTTCTGGGAATAGTGGATGCCCACATTGACGCCGGAGCCATTCACGTTGTTCAGTGTCTGGC
>JAYVJI010001065.1:0-1796 GCA_043769435.1 Verrucomicrobiota bacterium | reverse complement strand
CCCTCTTTGCGCTGATAAAAGATGCCATAGGCCGCCAAGAGTTCCTGAGCGCGGGTCTGCCGGGGATCCGTAGCCAGCAGGTCTTCGGGCCGGATGGCGTTCTGGGAATTCGTCGCGATGATCAGCGCATTGAGAAAGGAGGTGTTTTGAGGATCCACCTGGTAGATGCGGACGAGGACGTTGGAGTTTCCCTGGAAGCGGTCCCGGAGGCCGGGGTCATACTTAGCATGGTAGAGGGCGTTCACCGTCTGGCATCCGTTGATGATTTGCATGTTCGTGAGCCGCAGCTTCATTCGCCCGCCCGACGGAGGCGGCAGCAACTCCACACTGTCCGCCACGATGCTGACGCCATTATTCATAAAGCCAAACCAGCTGCTTTGATGACTCGTGACGGTGCCTATAATGCTGCGATTCACCTCCTTCGACGGTCCCAGGAAGAAGCGGACGTTCTTCTCAAAGAGTTCATTGTTGGAGTAACGGTCCACAAGGCGGACGAACTGGTTCACGTTCACAAAACCAACCATGACCTGGATCGGCATCCCGTTTGGATTATCCCCGATGTTGTGGTGCATGAAGGATCGCTCGCCCATGTCGCTGTTCATCTCCAGCATCTCGTCCTGGATGGGGATGCGTCCGTGAACGCAGAGGTGGTGGAAGTCCTGCGCACTGTAGGTCTCAAAGATGAAGCCGTGTGACTGCCGGTCATTGGCGTAGGTGTCGCGCAACTGATCGAGTTTGGGGGCATCTGAGAGCGAAAGACTTTGCCCATTGGTTACGAAATAACACTGCACGCGAACGCGCGGCTGTCGGCGCCGCCCTTTTCGGGCCGCGTCCAGCGCCGCCTGAATTTCGCGGTAGGCCACGAGAGTCTGCTCATCCTGGAGGTCCGTTTTCAGGAAGACCCGGTTCATCCGGTCCACAAAGGCATACAGCTCTTTGGTGGAGATGCCGCCCTTCCACTCGTCGCTGAATTTCCACTGAAACAGCTTCAACTGAATCTCGTGATCCTCCTCCAGAATCATGTAGGCATCCAGCAACTCCTCGCCTTTTCCCGTGATCTTGAAGTCGGTATGCACCAGAGACTCGAAGAGTTCGTCATCGTAAAGGTAGGTGATTTTTTGGGCTGCAAAGTATGGCCACAGCGCCCGCCAGTCTGTGCGTTTAATACTCCAGGAAGGATTACGATCCGCCAGCAAGCTCATCCGCTCCTTCAACAGACTAATCTGCTCGGGAGTGACGGCTGATTTGGAATAGGATACCGCTGGCATGAGACGCAAATGATGGAGGACAGCTTCCTTGCGAGCATTTCGGATGCAATACGGGATTCAGGCTCACTCAGCGGCCGGCGGAGTTGGAGATATCCGCGCCGGAGTTCGGGCGGGAACAGCCGGCGGTGGCGTGGAGGGATTGATGCGCCAAACAGCTTGCCTTTCCCCCATCCTGCCCCACGGTCGCGGCCTGTTCCGGCGTATGGAATGCGGTGCAATCCCGCGACAGTATGCGCTGCTGTGACCGGCTACGACTCTCCAGGGGTTGGCTCGCGAGGGCCGGCGCCGCAAAGCCAATTCCAATTCCCGCAGGGGCCGAGGGGTGAAGGCGGAGGGAAGGATTGATGCCGGGAGTCAGAATACTTCGCCGGACCTGCTCAAATCCACCCGCCGGCGTGTGCCGGGCCGGGAGGATCTTATCGTCAATAATAAGCTATGAGACTCCATGAACAAAACACCGCTGACCGTTGCCGGTCTTCTGCGGGCGGCGCTGGCACTTCTGTGCAGCGCGACCTTCGCCCGTTCCGC
>JAYVJI010001064.1:0-1671 GCA_043769435.1 Verrucomicrobiota bacterium | reverse complement strand
AAAAATGGCTGCCATCCGGCGGCTCTCACGATCCCGGCCCGGCACTGCGCGTGGCCCGCAGTCTCACCGGACGGGACGGCACTGTGCTCATGGTCACGGATCAGGAAATAAAAGACCTGCCCGCAGGAGCCCGGCTCTATGCCTGTGGTCAGCCAGTGGCGAATGCCGGCATCGCCGGTGTGACCGTGGAGGAAACAGCGGGCCGCACCGTCTGGCGCGCCACCCTGCGGAACTACTCCGCCGCACCCGTCACTAGGCAGTGGCAGCTCACTTCCGGGAATACCAAATCGGAACCTGTCAGCGTGACCATTCCCTCCGCCGGTAGCACCGGCATCCAGGGAGCCTTTCCCATGGACCAGAGCGTGGTCCACCTGCTGCTCACACCGGATATCTTCACATTGGACGACACCGCCGTCATCCTGCGGCCAAAACCCAAGACCCTAACAGTAGCCGCTCCCTCCGCAGAGGCCGCCCTGCCCGAGCCCCGGCGCTGGCTCAGCAGGATGCTGGGCAGCCTGCCAGGCATCGTCCTGACCACCGATGTCCAGAACGCTCAGGTCGCCGCTGTTTTTTATGATCCCCTCAGCCCTCGCCTGCCGGACAAGCCCTCCTGCGTCTTTGTGCTTGATCCCCGTGAGCAGGCTCCCCTACTCACCGGCAGACTCCTCGTAGAGCGCCACCCCTTCACCCGGGACGTCAACTGGCGCAGCCTCCTCGTCCAAGATGCCATGAGCATCCCCCCCGCCAGAGGAGATGAAGCCCTTCTCTGGATAGGTGACCGCCCGCTCCTCTTCCTGCGGGGCATTGGTGCCCGGCGCTCCTTGTGCTTTAACTTTGACCTGCAACAGTCCAACGCCCTGCGCCTGCCCGCCAGCATCATGGCGCTGCACCGCTACATGGAGGACCTGCGCACCAAAACCGTCGGCCCTGAAGAGATCAACGTCGAGTGCGCGCAGAAGCTCTCCGTCGCCGTGAATACCCATGCTGGAGCCCCAGAGTTAATCCTTGAGTGGAGCGGCCCTAGCCAGAATGGTAGCCGCACCCTCATCCCCGTGCAGGCCCCGCTGATCACGGCGCCGGAAACTCCTACTCTGCTTACGCTCACCCAAGGAGGCCGGAAACTCCTCACCGCAGCCGCCCATTTTGCGGATGTCCGCGAGGCCGATTTCTCCTCCTCCGCCACCAGTCATGATCTGGACAGCATCCGCGCCACTCTGGTGGAGCGATACAGCCGCGAAGACACCTCATGGAGATTCTGGCTCCTCGTCCTCCTAGCCCTCCTGATCCTCGCCTGGCACTTCATCGCCAGCCCGCAAATCCGAGCCCGGAAAGAGCCCGGGGTCAAACCTGTCTGATGCGCCTGGGGTGTGACCGCGTCGTGATGTAGCGGAACTAAATAAATATTACGTTGGGGTGGGCCTTCGTCTGCTCCATCACGTTGGGACGGGCCTTCGTCTGCTTCATCACGTTGGGACGGGCCTTCGTCTGCTCCATCACGTTGGGGTGGGCCTTCGTCTGCTTCATCACGTTGGGACGGGCCTTCGTCTGCTCCATCACGTTGGGCCGGGAGGACTTTCCCATCGGGCCAATCCCAACGGGATTCCGCCCTCCAGCCCGGGGTTGCCCGGCACGGGCTACCCCGGGGAAATCCGGCGAGAACGTCATCAACCC
>JAYVJI010001063.1:0-8470 GCA_043769435.1 Verrucomicrobiota bacterium | reverse complement strand
CACTATCAATGCGGCGGGGTGCGCACGGATGTGAATGGCGCCACGAGTCTCCGGGGGCTGTATGCCATCGGGGAAGTAGGCTGCACGGGTCTGCACGGGGCTAACCGGCTGGCCAGCAACAGCCTCCTGGAAGGAGCAGTGGTGGCACACCGGGCGGCCGCAGATGTGCTCCTGCGCAGCCCGCTGGGCCAACCGCATGTGCAAAACATACAGGTCCCGCCGTGGAAGGCCGGCAATGTGACTGACGTGGATGAACTGGTAGTGATCTACCACAACTGGGATGAGATCCGCCGACTGATGTGGGACTACGTATCCATAGTCCGAACGGGCAAGCGACTGCAGCGGGCCGCCACCCGGCTGCGCAACCTCAAGCGCGAGGTCCAGGAATTCTACTGGAATTTCAAGGTAACATCCGAGCTGCTGGAACTACGCAACCTCGTGCAAACCGCCGCGCTGATCGTGGACAGTGCCCAAAGCCGGCATGAGAGCCGCGGCGCGCACTGCACGCTGGACTTTCCCGCTCAGGACGAGCGCCTGGTGCGGGATACCGTGATGCGCAGGATTCTTTAAAACCGCAACGCTGGCCGCTTTTCTTGATGCGGGGCGATAGCACACCGCTCTGGAAGGCGTTTTGGAAGATGACAGTTGCCCGCAACTGGTTTATATCCGACGTCATTCCGCATACTCTCTCCCGCAACTATGGCCCTCCACGAGCACTCTATCAAATCACTACCGGCACCCATCGCGCAGCGACTGCGCCAGGTTATCCGCCGCGCGCGGCTCATCCAGCTGCTCAAAGGCGGTCTTGCCACGGTAGCTGTGGCCGTATTCTGCATCCTCGCAATCATGGGGCTGGACGCCGTGTTTGTGATCGATCATAAAGCGGTGCGTCTGGTGCTTTCCATTCTGGGATTGATCCTAACACTGATCGCGGCGTGGAGTTTTCTGGCCCGGCCATTGATGCGCCGCATATCACTGGCTGGAGTGGCCCGCTGGGTCGAGGAAAAGCATCCGGAAATGCAGGAGCGTATTTCCACTGCGGTGGAGCTGCTGGGGCATTCTGACGGGACCGGCCCGTCACAGTTGCTGGACGAGGTCGTGAAGGAAGCCGTGAATGATGCCGGCAGTATCAATGTGCGCAGTGAATTGAGCAGCCGGCTGGCCCGGCGCCCAGCCATTGCTGCACTGAGCGGCGCAGGCATCCTGCTGGCGCTCATGCTGCTGCTGCCGCGGATCGCCCCGCGGCTCTTCATGCGGGCGGTGGCTCCCCTAGCTGATGTCGGGAATGCCTATGCCGACCAGATCCGCATGATTTCAAAAGACCAGATCGTGGCCGCAGGTGATGCCTTTGCCATCGAGGCTGCCGTGAAAGGGAAGCCGGATCGTGTCGAGCTTCGCATGACCATGGGAGATGGTAAGGAAGTAGTGGAGACGCTGGTGCCTGATGGAACTGTGGCGGTGGAATCAGGAGAGACCGGCTATGCGTTGAGAAACCCCGCCGCGCAGCAGAGCTTTTCAGCCGCGGTGGTGGCGGGGCGTGCCACTTCCGCCAGGGTCGATATAACAGTCGTGCCCCGGCCTGATCTCGAAGCTCTGGACGTGACCTATGACTATCCGGCCTACACAGCACAGCCCGCGCGGACCGTCAAAGAGGCGGAAGCGGACATCACGGCCCTGACAGGAACAAGGATCACAGTGACCGGCCACCTGCGTGCGAAAATTTCTACAGCAGCCGTAAAGATCGACGGAAATGAAGTGCCCGGCGTGATGGTTTCCGCAGTCGATAACAACAAGCAGGCTGTAGTGTGGCAGACGACCCTGACAGCAGGTCAGGATTCCCGCTGGATCTGGGAATTATCTGGTGATCACGGGATCAAAAACCTGCCCGTGGAAGGCGGGCTGAAAGCAGTGGCTGACCTGCCGCCCGCCGTGACCCTGACTTCACCCGTGGAGGAAGAGATCACGGTGCGCCCGTCGGATGCCATACCGCTGGCATGGCTGGTGAAAGAGGACTACGGCATGGCCACCGCCCGCGCTATTTTGCGCCCGGAGGGCAAGCCGGAGATCAGTGTGCCGCTGTCTGTGCAGCATACCCGGAATGCTGAACGCCAGGAGGAATGGACCGGCGCAGCACCCCTCGAGCTGGCGAAACAGCCGCTCGAAGGCGTCAATGAGCTGAAGATTCTGATAGAGGTGGCGGATACCCTCCCGGCTTCCCTGCAGGGGCCACAGGTAGGCCGGAGCAAGGAAGTGCGCATCCATCTCCGCCGCGATGCCAAGCCGCTGATGGAACAGATTTTCGCCGCACAGGGCGAGGAGGTGCGTCGTGAACTGGAAAAAATCCGTCAAAAAGTGGACCAGGCCAAGGGCTTGATTCAGGACAAAAAGGACGAACTTGCTAACAAAGAAAGCATTGATCCGTGGAGGCTGAAGCAGATCGAGGAGAGCCGTCAAAAAGCTGAGGAGGCAGCTGCCGAGTTGCGGGAACTGGCTGCGGGAATGAAGGAGACAGCGTTTGCCCGCCAGGCGGAGGACATCCGGCAGGTGGCGGAGGCTCTTGTTAGTCCTGCGGCTAGGGCAGAGGCGGAAATTTCCCTGACTGACAGCCGGCAGCAGAGGGCACAGCTGGCCGAACAGGCAACGAAGCAACTGACCAAAGCCTTTGAACAACTAAGCGGAGAGATCAATCAATCTCAGGAAGAGCAAAGGATGGCGGAGAACGCTGCTAAGCTGGATGCCCTAGCGGACCAGCAGGAACAACTGGCCAAGGACGCCGCTGCTGCCGCTAAAAATGCCCAGGAAAAAGCGGCCACTGATGCCCGTGACCTAGCGGATGCCGCTAAGAAGCTGGCCGCAAAGCAGGACGAGGCCATGGCCGCATCCAGGCAGGCAGGCAACCCGGACCAGCAGCAGGCTGCTGCCAAAGTACAGCAGGAACTGGCAGAGGCGGCGAATAAGTTGAAGGATAAAACAGAGGAATTTCAGCGCCAGAATGCAGGGGAACTGGCGGCGGATGAAGCCCGCCAGCAACTGGCGCGTCAGGCAACAGAAGACCTAGGTCAGGCTGCCGGAGACGCCAGCGAGTCAGCGCAGAGTGAAAACCGGGCAGCGGACCAGGACCGGCAGCAGCCCCAGCCACCAGCCGGCCGGGATGCCAATGCCACTGCTCAGGCAGCGGAAAAAGCCAAAGCACTGGCAGACAAGGCCAAAGCGTTGGCAGATAAACAAGGGGAGCTGGCAAAGCAGGCCGGCGCCGCAGACACTCAGCAGGAACAGCAAGCCCTGGCCCAGGCGGAGCAACATGCGGGAAATGAGGCGCAACAATTACAGCAGGAACTGGAGCAGTTCAATCAACAGCAGAACGGCCAGCTCTGGCAAAACAACGCGGACTCCCAGCGCATCTCCCAGGCTACCCAGGACGCTGCCGCCGCGAAAAAGGACGCCAACCAGGCCGCAGAACTCGCCCAGCAGGCCGCCGCGCAAAGCCAGCAGGCGGAGCAGGCAAAGAATAATCCTGACAAATCCCAGCCCGTCCCCAGCGGTGCGGATGAAGCCATGGCTGCTGGTCAGGAAGCTGCCTCTGCCGGTGAGGAACTGGCGCAGGTTTCAGAGAGCATGAAGGCCCTGTCCGAAAGCCTCTCCGAGGCGGCAAAAGATGCCGCAGCACTAGCTCAGGGGCAGCAGCCTCCAGCAGTCGCACAGGGGAAGGATGACGCTCAGGCCGCGAGTCAGGATGCCGGAGCGGCCCGGCAGGATATTTCCCAGGCTGCAAAGAAACTGGATGCGCTGGCTGATCAACTAGCCGCTAGTGCGGGCATGAATCCGGAGTCGCCCTTGGCGCAAAATTCTCCTGAAGCGATGCAAAAAGCCTCGCAGGCGGCTCAGCAAGCCCAGCAGGCATGGCAGCAGGAGCAGGGGCAGGTGGCTAACCAGGCCCGGGATATTGCTAACCAACTGGCCCAGCAGAACAATCAAAACATGCAGCAGTCCTTGCAGCAAAATGCAGAAACGGCCCGTGCCCTCGCGGAAAAGGTAAAGGCTCTCGCCACTCAGCAGGCCGTGATGGCTGACAAAGTTGCGGCTGCCGCTTCACCGCAGGATCAGCAAGCGCTCGCAGCCGGAGAAACCGCCTTGGCGCAGCAGGCATCGGATTTGCGGAATCAAGGTGAGCAGTTAGCGCAAAACGCCGCAGCGCAGATCGACCAGAGCGCTGCCGGTCAGGAAGCGGCAGCCACCGCTGCCGCTGAACTAAGCGCGGCCTCCACCGAGGCGGCCAGCGCCAGTACACAACTGGCCCAGGCAGGTGCGGCTAAGCCGGGACAGCCGGGCGCGCCCCCTGAAGGCCAGCCGACGCCCTCGCCGGACCAGGCCGCCGGGCAAAATCCGGCCCTGGCCAGCACCCAGGCATCCGCGTCTTCCCTGAATGATGCCGCAGCAGCGCTGAGCGCTTTGGGGCAGGCCATGACCGCTCAGCAGGCGGTATTGGCTGCCCAGGCTGGAGCCATGAAGCAGGGGGCGGAGTCTGCCCAGCAGGCCTCCCAGCAGGGAAGTCAGCAAGGCCCGGATAACAGCGCACCGAATGCCGGCAATGCCCAGCAGTCTGCACGCCAGGCTGCCGATGCCATGCAGCAGGCAGCTGCCGCCACTATGCAGGCCATGGGGATCCCGAAGTCCGCCATGAATAACGCCCAGACCAAGCCCGGCAATGGTGCCAAAGGGAAAGGCAAGGGAGAGGGGCCGCCCGCGCAGGCATCCACGCCGGGAGATAAGAGCAAAGCCGGGCTCCAGCCGGACGGGGCCGCCATGGCCATGCCCGCAGAAATGGCCAAACTGGGCATGACTTCCATGGAGTGGGTCAAACTCCGCAGCGTCCTCACCGGAGCCAACGGCGCTGATGCCGTCAAAGTGCCAGCCGAATACCGCGAAATATTCAGAGCCTACTTCAGCGCACTGTCCTCCACAGATCAGGACAAGAACCCAGAGGAACGCCGCTGATCCATGGCGGTGACAGTTGTCAGCATCGGGTCCAGGGAGCGGCAAACTGCAGCGCACGACCTAGTTGCGTGATTCTGGCGGTAAGCCCGGTAAGCCGTTAAATAAATAGTTTACAGGCACCGGTCTGTGGCGCTACATCATGCGAATCACGCCAGTATGAAGTTTTCCTTTTCTGCTTTTTTGCTCCCGATTCTTGTGCCCTGCCTGGAGGCCGCGCCGCCGGGGGACGCGGTGCCTTTGGACGCGGCAAGTGTCCCCGGGAACTTCCGGCTGCATTTTGAATTGTCACCTGCGGGTGGTGCCACCGTGCGCTTGAGCGGAGGTGCCAGCATTTCCCTTGGAGCAGGGGAGCAGCACGATCTTGCGTTGGAACGGCCTGAATCCGGCCCGCCCATCCTGCGTCACTGGGCAGATGGAAAGCTGCTGAGGGGTCCGGAGGAGGTGCCTTCAACAAATCATAACAACGCGCAGGATTTTCCAGTTGCCCGACTTGACCTCGGTAATGATTTTACCGCTGCCGTGGTCTTTCGGGCCGCCGCTGATGGGGCGCTATTCTCTAAGTGTGCGCCGGCAGACAACTGGACTCCCGGTGCCAAAGCGCTTTTCATTCGAGACGGAAAGCTGGTCTATGACATCGGCTGGCTGGGTGCGATGACGAGCGAGCGCAGCGTCACCGACGGGATGCCGCACACCGCCGTCCTGCTGAACGGCAACGGGATGACCAGGCTTTGGCTGGATGGCAAGGTCATCGCCGAAAAGCGCGGCTTTCAAAAGGCCGACGTCAGGGGGCATATCTTCAAGGTCGGTCGCGCGGCACCGGATTTTGCCGGTGAGCTAAAAAACGGCACGCTCTCGAGTGTGCGGGTCTGGTCCAGGGCATTGCCAAAGGCGGAGATCGACTTGTTATTCCAGCAGGATGGGGCGGGGGCGAATACCCCTGATTTCACGCACACCGCAGCAGCTGGCCAGGAAAAACCTGTTATCGAACCGGCCGCAGGAGTGGCTGTGAAAAATGCATGGATCCAGCCGCTGGAGCGCGCGGATCACCATGATCTTGTTAGTGGATGGAATGACAAATCCCTTGCCGAAGGTAAACAGATTTACACTGCGCTTTGTGTTGTGTGCCACGGCACAAAGGAACAACCAGGGTCGCTTCCGACTGCGCTCCGGTTCGCAGAGGGCCCCTTTAAAAACGGGGCGGACCCTTTCTCTATGTATACCACGCTGGTAAAAGGGTTCGGGCAAATGGTGCCCCAGCCGCAATACACCACGGCACAAAAATATGCCGTGATCCACTACATCCGTGAGACCTTCCTGCGTCCGCATAATCCTTCCCAGTATACCGAAATCACGCCCGCTTACCTCACCAGGCTGCCCCGTGGACTGGTGCGGGTTGAGGCAGAAAAAGAGGACCGCTCATTGCCTGAATACCAGCGCATGAATTTCGGCCCCGCTTTGTTCTGGACCTATCAGGTGGCTCCGGGAAACATTGCGCAGAAAGGGATCGCCATCCGCCTGGATGAAGGCCTTGGCGGAGTGAGCAAGGGCCGCGCATGGATGGTCTATGATCATGACACCATGCGCGTCGCTGCTGCCACCACGGGCGATTTTATTGATTGGAAAGGCATCGCCTTTGATGGCAGCCATGGCTCTCACACGAGTCTGAGCGGTGATCCGCATTTCGTGAACCCGCCCGGACCAGGCTGGGCCTCGCCGGAGGGAAAATGGGAGGACGACCGGCTCCTAGGCCGGGATGGTCGCCGCTATGGGCCGCTGGCGCGCGGCTGGGCTCATTATGGAGGGCTGTATCTCCAGGGCGGACGGGTTGTCATTGCGGCGACGGTGGGCGGCACCCGCGTGCTGGAATCCCCCGGCTGGATGGACTACGGATCTACCCCGGTCTTCCAGCGGACTTTGAACATCGCCGCCGCCGCGCGGCCACTGCTCCTACGAGTGGCTCCGGACACGGTGAGCGTGGCCCTGACCGGTGGTGGGTCCCTGCGGAAGGAAAATGGTTTTTGGGTCGCTGAGCTGCCGGGTGGCTCCCGCACGGTGCTCTTTATTTCCCGGGCGGATCCAGCGTCACTCCTTGCCCTGGTGCAGAGCGTTACCACCATGACGGACCTAGAAGCCCTAACGCATGGCGGTCCTCCACGCTGGCCTGAGGAAGCAGTGACGGTTTCTGAGGCAGGTCCTCAGGAGGGCGCATTCATCGCGGATACTTTTCCGCTACCTGTCACCAACCCATGGCAGAGCTGGATGCGTCCCGGTGGGTTTGATTTCACGCCGGATGGCAAGGCGGCTGTGGTGGCGACATGGAATGGTGATGTCTGGCGTGTGGAGGGCGTCATGGAGCCGGCTCCCGCCCCGCTGCGCTGGCGCCGGATCGCCACGGGACTTTTTCAGCCGCTGGGCGTGAAATACCGGGGGGATGAACTCTTCGTCACTTGCCGCGACCAACTGGCAATCCTCCGCGACCTCAACGGCGATGGAGAAGTGGACCTCATCGAAAACTTCAACAACGACCATCAGGTCACCGAGCATTTCCATGAATTTGCCATGGGCCTGCAAACAGATGCCGCAGGAAATTTTTACTATGCAAAATCCGGACGGCACGCACTCGATTCTGTTGTTCCGCATCACGGCACTCTGCTCCGCATCAGCGCGGATGGTGCCCGCACTGAAATCCTCGCCACTGGTTTCCGGGCGGCGAATGGGGTATGCGTGAATGACGACGGCAGTTTTTATGTCACTGATCAGGAAGGCTTCTGGACGCCCAAGAACCGGATCAACCGGGTGAAGGTCGGCGGGTTTTACGGCAATATGTTTGGCTATACCAATGTGACTGATGCCTCTGACTCAGCAATGGAACCACCGATGGTCTGGATCACTAACGACAAAGACCGCAGTCCGGCGGAACTGTTGACGGTGCCTGGGAATGCCTGGGGAACTCTCGGAGGTTCACTGTTGAATGTGAGCTACGGCACCGGCCGCGTGTTTATTGTTCCTAACGAAGCAGCGGGAGCACAATGGCAGGGGGCAGTATGTGAACTGCCCATGCCTGCTTTTGCCACCGGCATCATGCGCGGGAGATTCTCCCCGGATGGAGCGCTTTACACCTGCGGCATGTTTGCGTGGGCAGGCAATGCTACCTCTCCTGGCGGCTTCCACCGGATCCGCCGCAGCAATGAGCCGGCATTTCTCCCAGTCGCCATGCACCCTGCGAGGGGCGCGCTGGCTATCACGTTCAGTGAGCCGGTTGATCCCCTGAGTGTGAAGCCCGGGGCGTTTACTTTTAAAGTATGGTCTATCAAACGCACCGCAAACTACGGGTCGCATCATTTTGATGAACACCTGCTAACCATAGCTGCCGCCCGGCTCAGCCCCGGTGCACGCACCGTCACGTTGGACATCCCGGACCTCATCCCCACCCGGTGCTATGAAATGAAAGCCACGCTGCGTGCCAGCGGCGGTG
>JAYVJI010001062.1:0-7335 GCA_043769435.1 Verrucomicrobiota bacterium | reverse complement strand
GGCGAAACCATCTGCCTCGCCTACCGCGCCACCCGCATCGGCGAGCCGGATGCCGATGACCCTATCAATCTGCCTGCCGGGGGCTCGGGTGGGAACGGTGGGAACGGTGGCGACGGTGGTGCTGCCGGTGCCAGCGGTGGTGGCGGTGGTGGCGGGGCAGGTTGTGGCCCTGGTGAAAGTATCTGCGCTCCCGCCGCATTCAGTTATACCTGTTCCAATGATAAAGATTTTTCTGGCCAGGCCTACGCGTGTTTTGCCTCGTCGGGAACGCCATGTCCAGGCGGGTCTGGCAGCACTTCCGGTCCGGGTTCCGCGAGTGAATACACGTCTGGTGGATCTTCGGGACCCATCGTCAATACGCCAGGTGGTTCCAGCCCTGCCGGGCCTGTCAGCCCTGATGCTTGTTTCCCGGCGAATACGCCGCCGGTGTGCCCCGATGGCTCGGCTCCTCCCGGCCCGCCTCCTCCGCCCCCGGCCAATCCTCAGCATCCTCAGCGCAGTGAGCCCTGCGGCAGCGCTGGCCCGCCACCTGCCCCCTCACCTGGCAAGGACCGCCAGGAGGGAGAATGCGGAGAGGAAGAACCCGCCAATGAGCCCGACCCCATCCCTGCTCCCTGTCCGGCAGGTGGCGGATCTCCCGGAGCTTCTCCTTCCAGTCCTCCCGGTGGTCCCTGCGGCGCGGGTGGGTCTGGTTCCGGCCAGGGCTCCGGCGGCGGTTCATGGGTGGACCTTATTTATCGCGAATATCAAACTGCGGAGAGCGACCTCTCCGTGCCAGGGCTCTATGGCCCCGCGATCCTCTCCCGGGACTACTATGGTCAGCGCTGGCGTTTCAACTTCGAGCGCACCCTCTACCGTGTGGATCTCGATGGCGGCGCGCCGCACATGGTGCGCAACCGCGTGCCCTTCGCACCTGTGGCAGGAATGCCCGGCGTTTACGCTGCGGGTCTGCAGCAAATCAAAACCCTGCCCGGTGGTGGCCTGAAGTGGCTCACCTCCGGCGGCATCTGGGAGACTTACTCCTCCAGCGGGCGCATCCTCGCCAGCGGGCGCGGGCTCCAGACCTTTCAGACCTTCCTTTACCCCGCAGGTACGGTCTTTGCCGCGGAGACGGTCCTTCTCGCCAGGGGCGCTGCCGAGCCCGGTTTCTCCGCTCCACTGCCCGCCGCCATCGGCAATGACGCGGGCTTGCCCGTGATCGCTCTCACCTGGCTGGCTGACAGAGTGCAGTCTGCCTCCACCAGCATCGCCGGTCTCGCGGCGGCGGACCAAAAGGCCGTCTCTTTCACATGGAATGCCGCACTCCGCCTCGCTGCCGTGACTTCTCCGGCAGGTCTCACCGGGGAGTACGGCTATGATGCGGACGGGCGCCTGACGCGGCACCGTATGCCCAGTGCCCGGGAAAAAATCGTCGCCTACCATGCTGTGGGCGGCGTCAGCCGCGTCTCCGGCTGGGATGGGGGCGACCGCACTTTCAGCTACCAGTTTGACGACATCCGCCGGGAATACTATGCTATCGTTTCCTTTGCGGGCGGTGGTATCATTGAGCGCTGGTTTGACGCTGCTCATACCGAGATCCGACGCAGGGAAAATGGCGAGGAGTCACTGGCCGTGGCGGATATCACCGGTCCGCTGGAGCCCTATGCCGGCTCGTCCCTCCGGGTGGCGTATGGCACAGTCGTTACCGACACGCAAACCAGCCTTTCCAAAGAAACCCGCTATGACCGCTACGGCCAGCCAGTCTATAAGAAAAACAGGGAAGGCCGCGAGTTCGCCCAGCAACTCATGGGACCGGAGAATAGCTTCCGCCCGCAGTGGAAGCGCAGCTTCAATGGATTCCTCCGTACATGGCAATACGACGCGCAGGGCCGAGTCACCCGGCGTTGTGATTCCACCACCCCGGTCACTCTGGAAAATGCCGCCGCTTGTTATCACGCCGCGCAGACGCCCGCTCCAGCGGACTTCCATACCGAGACCTACACCTACTACGGCCCGGAGGCCCCGGAGCTGGATGGCCTGCTGAAGACCCGCACGGACCGCGAGGGTCGCGTGTGGACCTATTACTATACAACAAGCACCGATGCACCCCAGCCCGCGGGCCGCCTCCGCCGCACCATCGCCGCCGACCAGCCCGGCGATCTCTCAGACACCACGTTCGATGCGTTTGGCCGCACCATCGCCCGCACAGATGCCCTGGGCCGCATCACTACCTACACATTCGATGCGCAGGACCGCATCCTCACCATGACCAATCCGCCGGGTGAGCAGACGGTGAATACTTACACCGGCGCTTTCCTCACCAGTGTGGAAACCGGCCGCAAGGTGAACGTGGGCACTGGAGCGATCGAGTCTTATGGCCGTGTCATGGAATACGGCTACGATGAAAAAGAGCGCCCGGTGAAAACCTGGCGTCGGCCTTCCCCCACCGGTGCGCGTCAGCTCGTGCAGGCCGTAGCCTACGATGCCGATGGCCGCGTGCTCACCACCACCAACGCCCTGGGCCACACGACCACCAGCGAATACGACACCGAAGGCCGCCTCGTGAAAACCATCGCCCCCGGCCCCGTCGCCCCGGGCCGCGTGACGATCTATCAATATGATTCCGCAGGCCGCATGGAAAGCACCACCGACCCCGCCGGCACGGTCACGGCCTACGAGTATGATGCCGCGGGCCGCCAGAGCGCCACCATCCACGGATACGGCACACCGCTGGCACGCCGCACGGAGTCTGTCTATGATGCCGCTACCGGCATGCTCATGGAGACACGTTATCCAAATGCGGACGCCAATGGCACGATGGGCGTCACTGGCACGCTCTACAATGACCGCCAGGAAGCCATCGGCTCCACGGGCAATATGAGCAGCCCTGGTTCCTCTACATTCGATCAGCAGGGCCGCCTCCTCACCACCACGGATGCCCGCGGAGCCGTCACCACTTACGAATACATCCGTCTCGCCACGGGCGAGCAGCGCATCACGCACTATCCCGTCGTGGTGGCGGGGCAGGACGACTTCACCCTCCAGGAAACGGACCTCGCAGGCCAGACCATCGCCTCGCGCAACGTGGACGGGGTGTGGACTCAGACGTTCTATGATGCCGCAGGCCGCGCGGTGGCCTCTTCCCTGCCCTCCGCCACCCGCCGCACCGGAGCATGGTGGACGGACTCGGCAGCGGTGGCTTCGCTGAGCACCTACAACGCGCACGGCGAAATTCTCACGAGTAATGTCGCAGGCGCTGGGACCATCTCCGTTGCCTATGACGCTTTTGGCCGCCAGACCGCCGTCACGCCTCCTATCGGCTATCCTTCCTACACAGAATACGACCTGCTGGACCGCGCTGTCATTTCCCGCACGCCCGCTGTAGTCCAGCCAGATCCCCTGCCTCTCTCCGGGCCGCTTTATTTGGTGGAGACCACCACATTCCATCCCGACGATCCCACGCTCAGCATCGCCTCGTCGGATGTGCATGGCAATACTTCCACCACTCTCTACGATGCTGCCGGGCGCGTCACAGAGAGCATTGCCTCAAATGGCGTGCGCTCTGTCACTGCTGCCCGCGATGCTCTCGGACGTCCCACGCTCACGGAAATCCATCCCTCCGCCGCCGATCTCGCCGCCGGTGTGCCGGTGCGCTCCACCGCCATACTCGCCTATGATCGATTTGATCACATCATTTCCACCCGCCTGCCCGAACACACTGACGCCGCACCCGCCATCCAGACCCGCACCTATGATATTCAGGGGCGCACCCTGACCATCAGCGGCGCGGGCACCTATCCGCTTTCCTATGCTTATGATACTGCCGCCGGTATCACCTCCATGACCGATGGCAATGGCGCGACCACCACATGGCAGACAGACCCGCGCGGTCGCCTGATTCGCAAGACATTTGCGGACGGGTCGCATCAGGACCAGACCTACGACGGTGCCAACCGCCTGCTCACCCGCGCCGATCCCCGCGGTAATGTGCTCACAACTACCGGCTACAATGCATTTGGACAGCCCCTGGGGCTCACTCGCCCGCACGATCCTGCTGCGGTGCGCACTTTCGACGCGTTCGGGCGCGCTCACACCATCAGCGATGCCACCGGTGCCACAACCTACCTATACGATGCCTATGGGCGCGTGTTGACCGAAACAAAACCAGCGCTCGGCCGGGAGTTGCGCTATAGTTACCTCACCACCGGGCAATTGACATCCGTCGCCGTCTGGAACACAATCACCAATCCGCCCGCACTCGAACGCACCATGACCTACGGCTATGACGCCCCCGGACGCCTCACTGCGCTGACCGACAGCGCGGTGAACCCTTCCGTGCCGTTCCTCTTCCAGTGGGATGAGGAAGGCACAGCCATCGCGCGCCGCATCATGCCACACGGCATCATCCAGGATACCATGCGCAACAGTCTTGACCAGGTCACGAAGCAGACAGGCTATGGCAGCACCCCCGATCCCGTGATGGACCTGCGCTACACCTACGACCCCGCTGGCCAGCGCCGCACCCTGACAAATGTCACCACGCCGACTGCCAGCCGCACCTACACCTACGACGCAGCCCATCAGGTCAGAACCGTCAGCCCCGCGACGCCCGGCGCGACTCCTCTGGAATCATTCACATGGGACGCCCTCGGCAATAGACTTGCCAGCACTATCCACGGCATCGCCGCCGCGTATGTGCCCAATTCGCTCAACCAATACACCACAATAGACGGAGCCGCTCAGAGCCACGACCCCGCCGGTAACACTACCACCCTGCGCGGCCCCGGCGGACCCGCCGCACATGACGTGCTCCTCTATTACGACGACGACAACCGCCTTGTCCGGGCCGAAAACCTCCTCAACAATCACGCAACAGAATTCACCTATAACGAAGCCAACCAGCGGATCGAAGAACGCCGTTACGCCACCCTCACCGATGCCCAGCCTGTCGAAACCATCCGCACCCTCTACCTCGGCTGGAGCCCCATTGCCTTCTACCGCGCCCCCGGTCCAGGCGGCGGCACCCGCTCCACTAACACGGCCCCTCGCAATGAACTAAGCCTGCTGCCCGCGTCTGCATTCACCCTGCAAACTACCCAGACATGGGGACCCGATATCCACAGCAGCCTCACCGCCACTGGCGGGGTGGGTGCCCTCCTTGCCACCACCAGCCCTGGCCCCGGCCCCGGCGTATCTGGCACGACTATACTCTACTATCTGCACGACCCGCTGGGCAACATCCAAAGCATCCTCGAATCCACCGGCACCGAACGCGCCCGCTACACCTACGACGCCTTCGGCTCCCTCCAAACCGCCACGGGCGACCTCGCCGCCACTAATCCCTGGCGCTTCAGCACCAAGGAAGCCGAACTCTGGCCAACCGGCTTCGCCTATTATGGCCACAGGTTCTATGATCCTGTTGAAGGCCGCTGGGTAAATAGGGACCCCAGCGGGGAAGAAGGAGGAACCAATCTATACGGGATGGTCGCCAATAGCCCGCTTTCAGCGGCCGACTATTTGGGAACCTGGAAAATCCGCGGAGCAGGAGCACTGCACGAGAATATGTCCGAATTCGCCTTTAATATGCTATCGTGCAAAAAATGCCTGGATGACCCCGAGGAATTTGTCAATGAATTGCGGGAAGGCGCGCGTTACCCTGATGTTCCAGAAGGATATGGCGGCCTATTAATGGTGGATAGGATGGTTAAAATCGGCTAGGAAAGCTACGCTGACTACTCCCTGACTCATCGCACTCATTTTGGTAATTTGTCGCACTGGCATGCAATGCACTTCAACGAGAATTCTGCAATTGAGCTGCGGGATAAAATTGTTAATGACATTATGAATAAAGCAATCAGCTTTATTCGATACAGGTATACTGATCCTGAGCGTGCGGCTCAAATATTAGGGCAATGCCTGCACACGATACAGGATTCGTACTCCCGCTCTCACGTAAAGCGCGACAGCGCTTGGCGGATCATCCAGTTTCAGAACTATAATGCACAGGACGGGGAAAAGCACGGAAAAGCCGATAAAGAAGCTTGGTCGTCCGAATATCAACAGGCACAAGCTCACTCCCATAATTTCATGTCTCTCATGCTATGCAATCAATTCGTAAACCTTACACATGTAAGAGGTTATCTTATTGATAGTATATTCCATCTTGGGCCGGTTTCAATTGCGGCCACCACGGACGATGAGTTTGCAAAGTAGAATTGTTAGACAAATATTATAAAACACGTATATTATGGAATTTCTAGCGCACAGCATACCATCAAATCAATTATCGATTTTCGTTTTCGGCGTATTGGCAGCGTTCCCGGCTGGCTGGCTGGCAGTATATCGCCAGCTTACTCAATCTTTAAAACCAGATGCACACTGGCGTATTTCCCGCATCGTAACTAAAATTTTATTGTATATCTTAGGCTGCTGGGCAGTTTATACCGGGCTGCGAGATGCCAGCGATCTGCAGCGCCGCCTCGGTGCGGTTGGGTCATTGATTGCGACTTTGGGGCTTATCATGACGCACCTGATAATGTCAAAAAATATTGACAGGAGCCGTATATTCCCGAGCCTGTTTTGCATTGCGTTGGGCGCAACAGGCTATGCTATTATTATTACTGCATTTTGGATCAACGGCGGCTCTTTTCTATAAAATAAACCCACTCGCGTCAACTCATCGCAAAAGAAAATCAACGCGTCCGAAATTGCTGCCAACGCGTCTAAAACTGCTGCCAGCACTTATTGGGAAACCGAAGTTCTCCCGCTCGTACCGGGAGCTAAGGCAGAGGGCTCGCTCAGCGAATTCAGCCCACCGCCGCCACCGCCACCCTCTATGTACGTTATACCCCTTGGATATTAATGATTATTTTATCACAAATTTCATTTGGTCCTGTTACCAGTATTGTCATTTACGTTTTGTTGGCGAGCCTGTTGGTATTATTACCGAGTATCCTAATGCTGCTCTGCTGCCATATATGTGGGAAACCCCCTCCACGCGCACTAGAGAAGATAGGCAAGAGGGCCTTGGTGACGGCGTGTTGCTCTGCCGCCTTACTTGTCTTGTTGGGATTCACGCAAAACATGGGATATTAGTAGCCTCGTTGGTAGGGGTTTGACGACGCCCTCGGCCGCACGCTCACTTCCACCGACGGAACCGGCACCACCACACTCACCTACGATACCCTCAGTCGCCCGGCCACGAAATCTGATACTGGCACAGGCCGGGAATTGCGGTATAGTTACCTCGCTTCCGGTCTGATCGCTTCGATCAACATCTGGAACATCACCCTCATGCCCGCCGTCCACGAACGCACCATCACCTACACCTACGATCCGTCAGGCCACATCACCGGC
>JAYVJI010001061.1:0-2348 GCA_043769435.1 Verrucomicrobiota bacterium | reverse complement strand
ACCGCCACCGCCACCGCCACCGCCTTGGGCCTGCCCTCCCGCAGCTTGGCCCTTGCTCTTCATCAGTGCACTCAGGATCAGGGGCGCGATCATGGGTATGATTTTGGCGGCCATGCCCGGAGAAATGCCGAGCTGATTGGAGAGTTGAGTATTCGCCTGTTGACCATGGGCACCGCCGAGCAGCGAGCCCAGCAAATCCTGCATGCCTCCACCGGCCTGCGGCTGAGCCCCCGCCACCGCATCCGCCTGGTCCCGGCCCCGGCCCAGGATCGCGGTGATGTCATCCGTATCCAGATCTCCGTGGGCTTGCTCTGCCTCCCGTTCAAACTCCTCGCCGCCCCTCTCTTGTGCCCGCTTCTTGAGTTGGGCCATGATGATAGGTGCCACCTTCGGTAATACCGTTGCTGCCTTCTCCCTAGAAATTCCCAGTTCGCTGGAAAGGTGTCCCTCCACGTCATTGCCGTGGTTGTTATATAGTTCATCTAGAAAGCCCATAGTGTTAGAGTCGGTTGAAATGGAATGGTGAAGCGGGGTCAGCGTGGATCACATCTCTGAACTGGATAGCGAAATGATCCAGGATTATTTTGTAACTTTTAGCGGGAACCATTCCGTCTGATCAGTCACTATGGAAGACAAATACTTTACCTCCGCGACCGTTTGGATGATTGTGTGGATCCTCATCGGACTGTCTCTAACACTAACATCTTCCCTGCTTGCCGCCCGGGCGATGTTTCCTGGATTAAGCCGCCGCTGTGGCGAGCGGATGCGCCGCCCGGTGGTGCCGGTGCTGGCCGGGGCTGGCGTGGCCATTGCCGGACTGGTGATCGCCGCGACGCTGCAAAAAGCAGGCCCCCCGGGTCAGGTGTTGTCGCTCGTCCTCGCGGCAGCGGCATTGAGTCTGGCGCTTATCGGTGCCAGCGGATTGGTCCACCGGCTCGCCTCCAGCTGTCTGCAGCCCGGCGAGGATGTGGAGTCATGGGCCGCTCAGCGAAGGGGGGCCACCATCCTGACTCTGTCCTGGCTGCTGCCGGTCGCGGGCACTTTCCTGATCCTGCCGCTGAGCCTGCTCTCCGGATTGGGAAGTGCGGTTTTATCGTTGAAGAAGCCTGCCCGCGTGCCTCCGCTGCCCGCCAGCACTCTGCCCCCACTTCCGGAAAACTATACCGCCTGATCCACTATGAACCGCCGTCATTTGCTGGCCCTGCTGCCGGCTGCGGGATTGCTGGCCTCTTGCAAGCGCCGCGGCCGGTTGATGTCATGGCTGCCCATGGGACCGGAGTTGCCTCCGCTCGCGCCATTCACGCCCCCGGACGGTGCCGGAATAGACTTGATTTCTCACGCTCTGAACCGCATGACCTGGGGCCCGGCCCCTGGCGAGTATGCTAGAGTAAAAGCGCTAGCTGAGGATCCCTCCGAGGCACTCCGCAGCTATGTCGCGGGGCAACTGAAGCCGGAGGAAATGGACGACCCTTATCCCCGGGCGGCCCTCGCTCCCATGGAGGCCATCCGTGAACCGCTAACTGAACTCTATGAGTATAAGCCAGCCCAGCTGCGTGAGGAACTGACCCGCCAGGCGATCATCCGTGCGGTCCACTCCACGCGCCAGTTGTATGAGATCATGGTAAATTTCTGGTCAGATCACTTTAACATCGACAGCACCAAACTGGACTGCCGATGGCTCAAGGCTGTGGATGACCGCAGCGTTATCCGGAAGCATGCCATGGGGAAGTTCTCTGACTTGCTCCGCGCTTCCGCTCTGAGCCCGGCGATGCTGTTTTATCTGGACGGAAGGGCTAACAAAAAGCGGAAACCGGTGGAACGTCCCAATGAAAACTATGCACGGGAACTCATGGAATTACATACCATGGGGGTCCATGGCGGCTACACCCAGCAGGACGTCATCGAGGCCGCCCGCTGCCTGACGGGCTGGACGGTGACCGGTCGCGAAGTGAAGCGGGGTATCGGACGGATACTTTTCGAAAAGGAATCCCATGATGATGGAGCGAAGACAATCCTGGGCCAAACCATCGCGGCTGGCGGCGGTGAGCGTGATCTTGATGACCTGTTGGACATAGTCTGCAGGCATGAGGCCACGGCTACTTTCATTTCCAGTAAGCTCTGCACCAGATTCATCGGGGACAACCCACCCGCTACCGCCGTGCAGGCTGTCGCGGCCAGTTTCACCAGCAGCGGCGGGGACATCCGGGCGGCGCTTCGTACCTTGTTTGAGACCCCAGAATTCGCAGCGGATGCCTGCCGGGGGATACGCATTAAGCGTCCCTTTCATTTTATCGTCAGCGCCATGCGTGCGACCGGAGTGGCCACTAATGGCGGGCCAAAAGTACAGC
>JAYVJI010001060.1:0-3275 GCA_043769435.1 Verrucomicrobiota bacterium | reverse complement strand
CTTTTACCACTGAACACCGGCAGCACTCAAATTCACTCGTCAGCTGATGCGGAGGGAATCGTTTCGCCCTATCAACGGTCAAGCGGAAGATTTGTTATCACCAGGCAGCGCTTTCTCCGGGGCACGCCTCAGGAGCCGGCGAGGGAAGGTAAAAATCCAGCACCGCTCAGCCTTGGATGAGCCCGCTGACAGCCTCGCGCTCCTCGCTCAGTTCTGCTTCGGTGGCGCCTATTTTGCCGCGTGAAAATTCGTTATGCTGGATCCCGGGCTGAATGTGCCATGTTTTCCCGTCGGAAATCACCGGGTAGCCAAAAATCAGTCCCGGAGAAATCCCGTAAGCGCCATCACTACAGACGGCCACGCTGGTGAAGTCCCCCGCAGGTGTCGGTGTGGTGAGGCTGCGGACGGTGTCCACGACTGCATTGGCGGCGCTGGCGGCAGAACTGAGACCGCGGGCGGCGATGATGGCGGCCCCCCGCTGCTGCACCGTCTTCAGGAACTCGCCCTGGAGCCATGCTTCATCCGTGATGAGCCTCGTCGCTGGCTCGCCGCCTATCTGTGCATGGTAAAAATCCGGATACTGCGTGCTGCTGTGGTTTCCCCAGATGCAGGTATGGGTCACTTCGCTGACATGCCGGCCGGCTTTGGCCGCGAGCTGGCTTTTGGCACGGTTTTCATCAAGCCTGGTCATGGCAAACCAGCGGTCTGAAGGAATCTCCCGGGCGCTGTTCATGGCGATGAGGCAGTTCGTGTTACAGGGATTTCCCACCACCAAGACGCGTACGTCAGGAGCGGCATTCCGCTGGATCGCTTGGCCTTGCCCGGTGAATATCTTCCCATTGATGCTGAGCAGGTCTTTCCTTTCCATACCGGCCTTGCGCGGGACGCTGCCGACGAGCAGTGACCAATTCACGCCGCGGAATGCTTCATCAAGACTGCTGGTGGCCATGATACCCCGCACGAGTGGAAAGGCACAGTCATCAAGCTCCATCACCACTCCCTGAAGGGCCGGCAGCGCAGGCTCTATCTCCAGCAAATGCAAAACCACAGGCTGATCCGGCCCAAACATGGCCCCGGAAGCGATGCGGAAAAGCAGGGAATATCCGATTTGACCAGCGGCTCCGGTGATGGCGACACGTATGGGCTCTTTCATAGTATATGGGAAAAAATGGTGAAACGATGGTGTGGGACCGCCGGCGGACCGGGCGGGCGCTTTGCTCAAATGCGAAAATGAATTCCTGCAAACTGAAATTTGCGTTTTAGCCAGGAAAAGCTTGAAAAAGCCAGCCAGCCAGCCAGGCGACAGCCTCACCCGGAAAGAGGCCGGAAAGAGGCGCGTCCGCCTGCCTGCTTACCGGATGTGCCGCACACGGGTAAACCGGCGGGCCACTCCCGGCTCCACCAGTCCAGAGGCACCGGCCGTGATCAATCCGCTGGGCCATGTCGCAGGGGTCGCTATTTGCGTGCTCCATGGGCTCCATATGGCCAGCCCGCTGCTGACGTCCACAATGTAGTATTCATAGGGCGCAGCGGGCCACTGCAGGGTGCCGTTGCTCCATGTGCTGATTTCGAATTTCGACGCTGCGCTTTTCGGGTCTGTTCCCATGCGGTATTCCTGCAGGTTGGTAAAGCCATCGCCGTCGAAGTCATCAGCAGCACCCCGCTTGGCGCCGGCGGCCGGGTCTATATTGCCAAACTGCGCCGTCATCCAGCTGTCCGGAAGCCCGTCGCTGCCAGCGGCTGGTCTGGTATCCCTCCGCCAGCCATAAATAGTGATCAATTCCCAGGGCGAGCAATTCACCCCATCGCCTGCCCGGTAGTAGATGTTGCGGTAATAAGAGCCCGTCGCGGGGTCCACGGTGGCATCTGTGGAATTCGGCGCGGTCACAGCCAGCGAAGTGCCCGTGAGGGTAAATGCCCCCGCATTGGATGGCAGGGTCGTAGCAAAGGTCAGTGACGCTGGGGCCGTCTGCCGATCAAATGCCGCAACGGTGTAAGTGTTGATCGTTCCCAGCGGTATGCTGCCGGAAATGGGCAACAAATAGCGGGGATCAACCCAAGGCGGAGTGTTTGCCAGAGGATGACATTTCAGAATGGCTGCACTGTCCCATGCATTCGTCGAGGCCCCGCGGTTGTCACCATGGATGGTGTAATACATCACAGCCTGCTTCTTGAGCGGATCCGCCTCTCCACTCGCTTCACTGGAATGCGCGAGGCCCAGCGCATGACCTACTTCATGGCAGAGCACCTCTTCCAGTGACTTCAGGTTACTGGTCGCAGACGCTCGCTGATTGATGCGCACCGACCCGTTCACGCTGCGGTGAAACTCCTGACCAGCGACCTGCCCGCCGCCGCCGCCAACGCTCTCCAGACCAGCAGGCACCGACCACCGGCGACCTCCTAGGCCGAGCACACTGTTACTGGTGATCGTGACGAAGGAATCATGAAGCGCTATCCGCAACCGCCCGTCCTCTGTCATGTTTTCATTCGGTGGTTCCGTGAAAGTCTCGAAGCCGTCAAACCGGAACTTCATACCCGTGATAGCGGTCCATGCCGCGAGCGCATTCTGCACCGCAGTGAGCCCCTGCACCTGGCTCACCCCCGCCGGGCGCAGAGATGCGTCCACCAGATACCCTATCGCCTGGCCGCGATCCACCGCCGGGAACCGGCTCGGGAAGCCGTCCCCCACGAGCAGCCCGGTCGTATTGCCTCCGCCCGGTCCGCCGCTGGCCGCAACATCAGATCCCTTCACCGGAGGCCCGGCATATTGACTCAGATCCTCCTGAACCGGAGCGGCCTCCTGCAAGGCCCGCAGCAAGCTGCACAGCGCCCCCCCCTCCGGCGGCAGGCTGCCGTCCCTCAGACGCCGCAACTTCAGTGCCCCCGCCGCGCCCCGGGCTGGCGTGAACCTTCCCTCTTTGTTTACATTTAGAAAAAAGACCCGTTCCTCGCCCGGATGCAGCGGGATGCTCAACCCATCATCCTCCCCCCGGCGACCCACGGATCCACCGCGTTGAACGACGGTGATTTCTTCCGGCATCACGCCCTTGAATGTCCCTTTCACCAACACCCGCGCCCTAGTGCAGATGGGCCCTCCGGGGCACGTCTCGATGGTATCCATAGCTAAGATTTCCCCCAAACAAATCCCCTGAGCCTCCCGATAATCCTGCGCTAGGTCAGATGGCAAAACCGAAGATGCCTGAGCCCAGGCAGGTATTAACAGAAGAATAAAAAAGCGCGGCAGCATAGAAAAGCGGATCATTTGAAAATCCTAG
>JAYVJI010001059.1:0-6430 GCA_043769435.1 Verrucomicrobiota bacterium | reverse complement strand
CCCTGAAACCCATAAAGCCGCTCGACAAAATCATCGTCGCCTTCGCCGGCCCCCTTTTAGCTTTCTGCTCGCCCTCTGCTTCGCCTGCCTCGTTTCCGTCATGGGAAAACCTGAAGCCGGAATGGAGCGCACACGCATTATCGGATACCTCGCGCCGGACCAGCCAGCAGCAAAATCAGACCTCAAAACAGGTGATGAAATCCTGGAAATCAACGGCAACCCCATCAAACAGTTTTTCGGCTTCAAGGAAAGCGTGGTCAGCACCATCGCTTTCTCCACGAGCGACAACATTAATGTGAAAGTCCTGCGGAATGGGCAGCCGCTGAGCATCGACATCCACGCCCCCCTCGTAGGGAACAAAGAGTGGACCGAGTATGAGGCAAAAAACTGGTGGGGCAAGCTCACCAGCCGTCCGCCCATGCGCAAAATCGGCATTGGACCACTGTCCAAAATGCACGTCGACGAAGTGATCGAATTCAGCCCTGCCGCGCTCGCCGGAATCAAAAAAGGCGATGTTATCACCGCCATCAACGGTGTCGCGACATTGAATGCCCATGCGGAGCTTTTGGACCTTGCCAAAAAGGCTCCCGCTGATGAAGCGAAACTCACCATCCAGCGGGACGGCAATTCCCTCATCATCCCCATCACAGCCGCCTACCCCGAAAAGCCTGACAAATCAAAACTCGAAATGCCGCTCACAGGCATAGGCTTCAAGCCAGAAACCGACTGGGTCATGAGCATGAAGGGCGATAACCCCATCGGCATCTGCTGGGATTTTCTAACAAATACCTTTGTTACCCTGCGGGCTCTGTTTCAAAAAGACAGCGCCATCAGCCCCGGCTTGATGAGTGGGCCAGTCGGCATCGTGAATGTTTACTATAACCTGTTTCATCACCCTTACTGGGGACACATGATCATCTGGTTCAGCGTCATGCTGAACTGCGGGCTCGCTTTCTTTAACTTGCTGCCCATTCCCGTGCTCGACGGAGGCCACATCACCATGGCGCTCTACGAGATGATCCGCAAAAAAGCCATCCCCCTGAAGCTCCTTGAGTATGCCACCAGCCTTTGCGTATTTGCCCTGCTGGGGTTCATGATTTTCGTAACCATGAAGGACGTCAAAGGGGCTTTTGAGAACGGCGACGGGGAGAAAATAATCTACGCTGATCCAGCGAAGAAGCCTGCGGATGCGGCAGTTCCAGCCGCGCCAGCTCCCACACCGTCACCAGCCAATTGAGCTTTGTGCCGGGACCGTTGGCAGAAGCCACAGGCTCCTACTCACACTCAATTACAGGAATGACTTGCGTCACCTGCACCGCTGTATAATGCCGACTGGATGGAAGAGGAAGACCACACCACGGATCTGAACTCCCGCCTCGCCGCCGCAGTCGAGGCGGCGGACTCCGGTGGCTACACTGCTTTGCTGGAAGAGGCTCATCCGGCCGACCTAGCCAGCCTCTACGAGCATACCGACCCAGAGGGCCAGGCATTCATCCTGCTCCATCTGCCGGCGGACCTCCTGCCTGAGTTTCTGCGCGATCTCCCGCCCGCAGCCGCTGTGGAAATCATGGCCGACCTAGCCGATCCCGCGCTGGCAGCCGCTTTGGAGGGAACCCCAGATGATGTCCTCGTAGACCTCCTGCAAGAAATGCCCGCCACCCAGCGGGGGCATGCCTTCCACCTCCTGAGCGAAGACAGGCGCCGCGCCGCCCGGGAACTGCTCCGTTTTCCGGAGGAATCCGCAGGCGGAAGGATGACCACTGCCTTCGCTTCCGTCGAGGAGGATCTTACCGTTCGCCAAGCCATCGAAGTACTGCGCAAAGTCTCAGACGAAGCGGAACTCCTCTCGCGCATTTACGTCGTCGACCGCGAAGGATTGATCCTCGGAAAAGTACGCCTCCGGGACCTTGCTTTTGCTGACCAGGAAATGCTCATTCATGACCTCAATGACGGAGACACCCGCGCCGTCCTCGCCACTGCCGATCAGGAAAAAGCCGTCCGCGTGATGTTGAAATACGATCTCCTCGCCCTCCCCGTGGTCGATGATGACGGGCGGCTGCTGGGCATCATCACCCACGATGATGCCATGGACATTCAGGAGGAGGAAAACACAGAAGACCTTGAGCGTCAGAGCGGTATCGCCGGCGCGACCGATGACGAGACATACCTGAATACTCCCGTCCTCCGCCACGTGAAGCGCCGGGTCGGCTGGATCATTTCCCTAGCCTTTCTGGGCCTGATTTCCGGCTGTGTTATCTTCAGCTATCAAAACCAGCTGAGCGCCATTTTCGCCCTCACCATCTACATGCCCATGATCGTGGCTGCAGGTGGCAACACCGGCGGCCAGGCCGCCACCATGGTCATTCGCTCCATGTCACTGGGGGAATTCCCCGCCTCCGCCCTCCTCCGGGTGGCATGGAAGGAACTGCGCGTAGGCCTCATCATCGGCAGCCTCCTCTCCTGCGCCATGGCCATTCAGATCTACTTCTTCAGGCCGGCTTTCTTCAGCCTTCAGGACAACAACGTCAGCGGATTCATCATCACTGTCGCAGCGGCACTCCTCATCCAGATCACCGCCTCCACACTCATCGGAGCAGTGCTTCCCATCTGCGCCCGCGCTGCCAAGCTCGACCCAGCCGTTATCGCCAGCCCCGCCATCACGACCATCGTCGACGCCACCGGCCTGCTGATTTATCTAAACCTCGCCCGCGTCATCCTCCACCTCTGAGCCAACGGGCTCACGCAATGAGTTTATTGACAGTTGCAAAAGTTATGGCATTAAACAATAATAGAAACCGGCGTTGGTATAGGGAAAATTCAAATTTTGAGCTGTCAGATAATGGCTGGCAAGCCTCCGGCTTGGCTTATACGGCTCATCTTGAACGCGAATTAGAATAAGGCGCAAAGGGGGAGGAGGATGCTTTTTCTGGCTGCATTCGGCTTGGCGTCTTGAGCGCAGATGGGAAAATACGCCGGGTTACTTTTTCGGGATGTCGCGCCAAGGCTTTTTGGCGTGAAAGGAGGCGAGCGAAGCGGTGATTTGGGCTCGGGTGGTGGCGTCGCTCTTGGGGATGATTTGCAGCGCTTCGGTGGCGGTCGCGGCGGCGGCGGGAAAGTTGCCGGTCTCGGCGAGGGCGGCGGCGAGGGTAGCTAGATAGAGCGGATTTTTGCGGGTGGTGGCGGCGCAGGCTTTTTGCGCGAGGGCGAGGGCTTCGGGGCCGTTGCGCAGGGTGTCGTCGGGGCTGGTGGCGAGGATCCACGCGAGGTTGTTCGCACCGACGGGCCATTCTTTGCGCAGGCGGAGGTTTTCGCGATAGTGCGGGACGGCCTCGGCGATGCGGCCGAGGCTGTGAAGAGAGATGGCGAGGTTGGCGCGGGCGAGGGTATTGAATTTGTCGATGGCGAGGGCTTTTTGGTAGTAGGAAATGGCCTCGGGGAGGCGGCCGGCTTCCATGAGGATGACGCCGACGGAGTTGAGCGTCTGGTGGTCTTTAGAGTTGAGGGCGAGGGCTTCCTGGAAGGCACTGAGGGCAGGGCCTCGGGCGTTTTTGCGGAAGTAGGCGCTGCCGAGTTTGACAAAGGCGCTCCGGCGGGTGTCGGGTTCGAGTTCCTGCGGAGAACCGAGGACATCGGTGAGGTATTCGATCGCAGTGTCATCGGCTCCAGCTTCGATGAAGCGAGAGGCCATGCGCACGGGGTCGGGCTTGATCACCGGGGAGAGCCAGCGCCCGGGGAAGGGCACGGCGGCGGTGCGGATGGCTTCCGGTGCGGCGGGGAGGAGGTCGAGGTCGGCTCGGAGAATTTCTGGCGTGACGGGGCCTTTATAAATGGCGGCGAGGGTGTGGTCTTTTGTCAGCAAAAAGGAGCACGGCAGCGGGAGGGCGATCCAGCGATTGAGGATGCTCTGCTGCACGAGGTCGAGGCGGGTGAGGAGGTCGGCGGTCGCCCCATAGACGGGAGCGGTGAAGCCGGTGGCCTTGAGTAGGGCGCGGGCTTTATCGACACTGGCGTGCGGGGAGACGGCGGCGGTGTCGAGGCAAATGGCCGCGAGTTCGAGGCCCGGCATTTTTTCGCGAGCGGCCTGGAGTTCCGCCAATTCGGTGGCGCAAGGGGCGCACCAACTGGCCCAAAGGAGAATGAGCAGGGGCTTTGCTTTCGCATGAAGATCGAGCGCGCGCGCGGCCTCGTCCCATGTCTGGACCGGCAGTCGGGGCATGACGGGACGGTCCACGGCGAGGATGCGGGCCTGCTCGGTCAAGGGAGGGACGGTGTAAGGGGCAGCGGCGAGTTTCAATTCGCGCACTGTCTTCACGGGAGTGGCCTGGCCGCTGCCCTGGATGATGCGGAATCGCCCGCCGGTGGCGGCACCGGTGATTTCCTCCCAGTCGCCGCCGGGCCAGCGGATCCGCAGGCGGTCGAGCTTTTCCACCGCGCCGAGGCCGAAGTGCAGGGTCTTGCTGCTCTGGGCCAGAAAGCCTTCGCCCGCGCGCAGGGACTCGATGAAAATGCGCCCGCCGGCGTGGACTTCCACCCGGGCACCGATGGCATCGCGGTTGGCGGTGACGCCCTGGAGCTGCACCTGAAGCCACGCGCCGGGGGATGGATGGACATTGCGGTAAAAGCGGACGCGCGGTGCGGTGCGGTTGGCCATCCAGAGATCGAGGCGTCCGTCGCCGTCCCAATCAGTCAGGCAGATCGAGCGCGAATCATCGGCCGCGTCCATGCCGGAGACGGTGGAAATATTCGCGAATTCCACATCCGGGCCGCCCTTGGCAGAGGCGGACGCTTTTTGCGCGCCCATATTATAGTAGACGCAAGTGCGCTCGTAGCCGGAAAAGGTCTGGCCCTCGCGCACGAGCCGTTGCAGCCCGGCCCATGCGCGCAGGTATTTATCGCTGGGGTCCACGGCCACCTGATCAGTGGGAGTCTGCGACGTCACGCGCCGCCAGAAGAAGCTTCACAAGTCCCCGGGGTCTTCCCCGGTTATGTAGCCATTGGGCACCACGATGTCGTGCCAGCCGTTGTTATCGAGGTCCGGCAACATGGCCCCCCACGCCCAGCGGCCGAGGGTGCAGCGTGCCGGCTCGGCGATGTCGCGGAAGGTGCCGTCGCCATTATTCAGGAATAGGCTGTTCCCGCGGGCGAAGCGCTGGCTCCACTTTCGCGCATCGGCGGAGTCCTTGAGATACTGGTCTTGGAAGGCTATGCGATTCCCCGCGCCGCTGAACATATTGGCCACATGCAGGTCCATGAGGCCGTCGCCATTCATATCCGCCCATGCCGCGCCCATGCCCGGCCCGAGGTCGAGCACGCCGGCTTCCTCCGCCACGTCCTTGAATTTTCCCGCGTCATTCCGGTAGAGATTCTTCCGCCCAAAGTCATTGATCACATACAAATCCTGATCGCCGTCATTGTCATAGTCCTCCCACGTGCAGCCGAGGGAATAGCGGTTATTGTTGTCGTCGAGGCCCGTCTCTTTGGTCGTTTCTTTGAAAGTGAAGTTACCGGTATTCCGCAGCATCACATTGGGCAGGCCATTGCGCGCATCGTAGAATGGCGAGGGCGTGCCCGCGCCCATGGTGTCGGAGATTTCCGGAGCGTCATTGTAGGCGCAGAGGTAAAGGTCGAGCAGTCCATCGCTGTCATAGTCCGCACTGCTCATGCTCTGAATGTGGCCGGGTGCCTTGAATTTCCCCCGCAGCGTGTACCGCCCCGTGCCGTCATTGGAAAATACGACAGCGTAGGTGTAGGCGGCGGAAACGACGAGATCTTGATCGCCGTCATTGTCCAGATCCAGAAAAAGCGCGCTGCGCCCGGGGTCGAGAATATCCGTGCCGCTCGCCTCCGAAAAGTCTTCCACCGTGCCGTCGGTTTTTTGCAGGAGAAGGCGGTTGGGCAGGCCGCCCTCGGCAGAGTAATAAAGGTCGTCGAGGCCGTCGCCATTCGCATCGCCCACCGCCATGCCTTGCAGGCCCGCAGCATAGACCCCGAGCCGGTCCGTGATGCGGTTTCGCCAATGGTCGAGACTGCGGAGAAACTGCCCCGACCACGCCGGCAGGCCGCCCAGCACCGCCGCCGTTTGGTCTTCCATCATGCGGCGCTCGCCGGACATCTGCACTTCCTCAAAGTCCACCACGTTCACATGGGAAATCACGGGCGGGCCGGTCTTTGCGCGGGCGAGCTGCACGATCCACCGACTGTTTTGCTGAATGAACTTCCCGTCCCCCTGCCCGGCGATGAAAACATAGGCTTCCACGGTGCCGGAGGTCTCCGAGAGATCGCGCACCCGGAAAAGTTTGAATTCCGTCTGAAGCGCTTCCTCCTTACCTCCCCACGGCACAAGCATCTCCCTCACCCCATTCATAAATGCGGCCCGGCCTTTCACCTCCCGCCCGGCCTCCGTAGTCTGGCGGAAAATCTCCACCTCTGG
>JAYVJI010001058.1:0-10005 GCA_043769435.1 Verrucomicrobiota bacterium | reverse complement strand
GCAGCATTTTGCCGCCCTATTGGGCTTTGGCCTTGGCGATGATCGCCGCGGCTTCCTTCTCGTCAATGTCGAGACTGTCCACCAAATCGGCGGGATCCGTCTCGCGGATGACTTCTATGCTTATTAATCCAGCCCGCACAAGCGCTTCCGCTAATTCAGGCTCGATCTCCAGCTTCGTCGCCAGATCATTGGCCGCGCCATGGACGCGTCCCTCAAATTTCTCATGAACGGTCTCGTCCTTGTCCACGGTCACATCCCATCCCATCAACTGCTTCGTCAGCCGCACGTTTTGACCGTGCCGCCCTATCGCTTTGCTGAGATCCTCCTCCCGGACTTTTACAAAAATACGCTTATTAACCGGGTCCACCGTGATCTTGTCATCATTGATGACCGCCGGCTTCAGCGCATCCTTCAGAAATTCCTTTTCATTCTTGCTCCAGCGGATGATGTCTACCTTCTCATTGTTGAGTTCCCGCACGATGTTCTTCACCCGCGCTCCACGCATGCCCACGCATGCCCCCACGGGGTCCACTTTAGGATCGGGAGACCACACCGCTATCTTCGTCCGGTAGCCGGGCTCCCGGGCGATGCTGCGGATCTCCACCGTGTGATCGGCGATCTCGTTGACCTCACTTTCAAAGAGCCGCTTCACGAAGTTCGTGTGTGCTCTGCTAAGGATAATTTCCGGGCCCCGCACGCCATTTTCCACCGCCACCACATACGCACGGATCCGGTCTCCCACATTATATTCCTCCGTGGCGACCCGCTCTCTTTTGGACATGGTCCCCTCAAATTTCCCTAGATCAACGATCACGTCACTTTTGTCAAAACGGCGCACGGTCCCGCTGACGATGTCGCCGGCGCGGTCCTTAAACTCGTCATAGATCAGCGCCTTTTCCTCCTGACGTATACGCTGCATGATCGCCTGACGCGCCGTTTGCGCCGCGATCCGGCCCATGTCCTGCGGCGTCACATTGACCTCAAATTCATCACCGATATTGACTTCCAGCCCTTTCCTCGCAGCCAGTTCCCGCGCCTTTTCCAGAGATATTTCCTCATACTCATTAGTCACAGTCTCGACCACCATCAATTTGGCGATGGCCTTGATCGTTCCCTTCTTGGTATTGATGGCGATACGGAGTTCCCTTGCCGGCCCGATAGTCTTGCGGGCAGCAGTCAGGAAGGCGCTGCTGAGGGCCTCCACCATGCGTTCGCGGGAGATGCCCTTTTCACGCTCGAAGAAGTCAAAGACAGCTAGGAGTTCGCTGGTCATGGGATGAGTGCGGGTGGAAGTGAAATGTTAAAATAAGTGAGTGCTCACTAAACAAAAAAGCCGGGTGAAAACCCAGCTGTTTTAAAAGGTTTGTTCGAGTGCAGGTCTGATGCTAGCACAGAATTCCTGCGAGTCAAGAATTCTGTTGACAATAATCTTCCCGCGCCCGGTTCCGCAAGAAAATAACGGACCGACCGTAAGTCTATGTGACTCACTGTAAAAGTGGTGGAGCATAGCGGATTCGAACCGCTGACCCCTTGCATGCCATGCAAGTGCTCTACCAACTGAGCTAATACCCCGGACAAAGTCCTGTTTTTGACACAGAACATCCCCAGCCATAGCATAGTGGACCTCCTTGCCAAGTGCTTTTTTACATTCTCCCGACTGTTTTTTTATTCTCCCGGAATCCACCTCCTGACTCCCAGCGGATGATCCTCCTAGAGGTTTCCCTCCACCAAAAATGCGCACTCTTGCCATTCAGGCCCGTGACAATTAAAAAATCCGGCGTAGGCTCGCCTTACTATGAAACACGAAACGCTATCTCCCTGGAACATATCTCCCTGGAACAGAATAAGCGCTGGCCTGCTGCTGGCCATAACCGCCGCCTCCCCGCTGACTAGAGCCGATGAAAAGCCGGAAGCCGTGAAGTCGAGCGTGGGGGAATCGCCCTCCGGACAGGGAGGACAGGGAAGCGCCTTGTTTCAAAAACCAGCCCCCTCGGGTAAGGGCACCCGCACCACAGTAAGCTCCGGGGCGGTGCAGTATCCTCTCGTCATTGTCAGCGGCACCCCCTACGAGATGGGGCGGCAACTCGGGATGTGCATCAGCCAGGAAATGAACACCTTCATCCCCGCCGTCATGGAAAGCATCATGAAGCAACTGGGGCTCACCCCTGCCGGGTTGCAGGAAATCTGGGCCCGGAGCGCCGCCTTCACCGACGACCGGCTGGAACAGGAACTGGCAGGCCTCGCCGACGGCTCCGGAGTGCCGCTGGCACTGCTCCAGAGCATGCACGCAGTGCCTCTGCTCATGCCCTACTCATGCAGCAGCGTGGCCGCATGGGGCAGCGCTACCACGGACGGCCACCTCTACCAAACCCGAAATCTGGACTGGAGCTTGGAACTCAAAGCCCATGAGTTTCCGGTCATCGTCGTCTACGTTCCAGAGAGAGGCATCCCGCATGTCGTGCCTACTTTCGCAGGCATGGCAGGGGCCCACACCGGCATGAACATCCGGGGCGTAGCGCTCTCTGAAATGGGCGATTCCTCAGCGAAGGAAATGCCTTATCAGATCCACGCCCCGCACTTCACCTCCTTTTTCCGCACCATGCTCTATGACGCGGATTCCCTTACCAGCACCCTCACCATTTTCAAAGCCCAGGAGCACACCAAACGCTATCACTTCGTCTTTGGAGACGGTCTTACAGATAAGCGAGCCGTCAAAATCCGCGCTCATTCGCCCGAGGCCCCGCACCAGCGGATCACTATCTGGAAGGATAATGACGCCACAGACGAAGTGGCTCCCGATGTGCTCTCCTGCGTCGTCTACAACGATGAAGGCCGCGGCGCCTACCCTGTCATCAAGGAAAACCATGGCCGGATAGACGCAGAAAAAATGATCGCCCTCGCCAATCACATCCCCATCAAAGGAGGTAATGTTGAAAATGTCGTTTATGATGCCACCGCGCTGAAACTCTGGGTGAGCTATGCCCACGGCGACGAGGAAGCATGGCAGCGGCCCTATGTGGAGGTAAATCTGAGAACCCTTGACGCAAATGCCGACGGCAAACCTGACCTGACTATTCCTTGAAAAGCAAATCCAGCGAGAGGCAGAAGAGGCGGGCAGAAAGCGAGGGCCGATAGAAGCTCATTGATTGATGCTGGGTTTCTATGCTTTCAAAGCCTTGCCTGTCCCTTTTGTCCGTGGCCACTCAATATGCACCACCCACCTACGGGCTGTAGTAAGTGTAGGACTTCAAGTTCCGGCGGTAGTTCCGGTAAATGGCCTCGGCCTCCTCTTCAGTGACCTTTTTGGCAGTCGCCGGATCTTCTGTTAGCGCGCGGAATCGCTTGAGTAGATCGCGCGGGGTGTATTCCAGATAGCTGAGGACTTCCGCCGCCGTGTCTCCGTTGAGTTGGCGGCTGTAAGTGATCTTGCCGTTGAGCAGGCGCACTGTGACCACGGAAGTATCTCCCAGCAGGTTATGCAGGTCTCCCAGCGTTTCCTGATAGGCTCCCACCAGGAAGACCCCCATCATGTAGGAATCATTCCCTTCCAGAGGATGCAGCGGGATGGTGGATTTCCGGCCATCGCCGTCCATGAAGCAATTGAGCACGCCTTCGCAGTCGCAGGTGATGTCGGAAATAACGGCCTCGCGGGAGGGCTTTTCGTTCAGTCTGTGAATGGGGGCGACGGGGAAGAACTGGTGAATGGCCCAGACGTCTGGCAGGCTCTGGAACATACTGAAGTTTCCGTAATAGAAATCCGCTAGCCGGGTTTTCAAGTCCTCCAGTCCTGGGACACCATCACAGCGCCGGGAGACATCCGTGAGCACATGCCAGTAAATCTGGTCGCCTAGGGCGCGCTCCCGCAGGGAAACTTGGCCCGTGCGGAAAAGCGTTAGGAGTTCCTCCCTGTAAAACAGAATATCCTGATAGGTTTCCTGCACGGCGAGTTTGTCCATGTTCTGGACGACCTCCATCATACTGCGCAGCGTGTCCTTCGAGCCCTTGGGCAGTGCAGGAAGCGGCTCGCCAGTGGACATCCGGTTCACGTCCAGGATATCGAAAACCAGCACACTGTAGTAACTGACGATGGCGCGTCCGGATTCCGTAACGATGTCCGGATGAGGAATACCGGCCTCCTCCATCACCCTGTGAACGGATTCCACCACATCCGCACAATACTCCCGCAGGGTATAGCTCATGCTGTTTTCGTCTGCGGTCCGGCGACCGGAATAATCCACGGCCAGACCGCCGCCCAGATTCAGCAGCCCCATGGGGGCTCCCTCTCGCACCAGATTCACATAGACGCGGGATGCTTCCTGAGCGGCAAGCCGCACGGTGCTGACCTTGGGGATCTGTGAGCCCTGATGGTAGTGCAGCATTTTCAGGCACTTCAGCTTGCCCAGGGATTTCAGTTTGTCCACCACCTGGATGGTCTGGGAGAAGTTCAGACCGAACGGGCTGCGATCCCCGGCACTCTCGCTCCAGTGGCCGCTGCCCTTAGTCGAGAGCTTGATACGGATGCCCAGGGTGGGCTCGATGCCCAGTTCCTTGCTGCGGCGCATGACCAGCTCCAACTCCGGCGGCATCTCGAGCACGAGCACGATGTTCAGCCCCATCTTCTTTGACTGCAGCGCTAGGTCTATGAATTCCTCGTCCTTGTATCCATTACAGATCAGCAGGGCCTCCCGGTCGTGCATGAAGGCCAAGGCCGCCAGCAGTTCAGGCTTACTGCCAACCTCGATCCCGTAGTGATACTGGCGTCCGTACTCGGTCACCTCCTTCACTACCTGCTGCTGCTGATTTACCTTGATAGGGTAGACGCCCCGGTAGCGGCCCTTGTAGCCTTGATTCCTGATTTCTTCACGAAAGGTCTCATTCAGTTCCTTAATCCGTGCGTAGAGCAGGTCCGGAAAACGGAAGAGGGCAGGAAGGTGGAAGCTCTTGCTGGTCCGCAGCATACCGCGGATGATGCGTGGCAAACTGATCTCGGCAAAGTCTCCGTTATTCTGCAGCCGCACGGTGGCGTCACCTTCCTTATTCACGCTGAAGAAGCCATGCCCCCATGCGTCGAAGCCATACAGTTCACGGGCATCTGCGGACGTCCATGCTTCAGCGGCCGCAGCCGCAGTGGAGGCAACAGGGGCAGGTGCGACACCGGGTTTGGCAGCAGGGACAGTGGCAGGACGGCGGTTCATTGCTTCGGCGCAGGTGGATGATAGGTTAGAATATGTGGTGATGGATGGCGCAGAACAAAGTCCGGCGTCATTGCCTATGCATGATTCCCCGGAAAGTGCGCGGGGATTTTTTGCTCCAGGGCAAGATTTTTTTCGGGGCGGGAACGCATGGCATTTTCATGGAAATCGGGTACCCGGAGGCGATCAGCCCCGTCTTGATCCTCCCGGGGCGGACTGGCCCCCAGTCCTGCGGTGTGGGGATTCAATACGCGGTGTCTTCCATCAGTCGGCAGAAAGAGCCCGGGCTCGCGCTCCTGCCAGTCGGCATTGGCTGCCGGCGTGAATTGCGGGGAATTCAACTCCACGCCGTTTCTTGATGGGGTGTGGAGGGCCATAAGGCAGGAATGCAACGCTCCGGCACCGGGATTCGTAAGGTCCTGAACGGTGAGGTGCAGTCCCCTAGCGTGAGCCCATGCACCGGCGACAAGGTTAAAGCTGTGGCCCTTGCAGGTCTTCAGGCAAATGCCGCTCCAGCCCTGCTGGAGGAGCAGGGGCAGCACTTGCGGACCGGTCAGCCCCTCATCTGCGTAGACCGGCTTCAGGCTGGCTACCTCCCGCCAATCCCAGGCGTGCTTGGTCAGATCCCGCCCTGTCGGTTGCTCCAGATATTCCAGAGCGGCGAAGGCCTCAGCGTCACGCCTCTGCACCGACTTCAGAAAGTCTAGGACCGAGTCCGCATCCGGATTTCCCTCATTGCTGTCAGCGCTCAGGCGGGGGGCTGATACGCCAGCGGCCAGTGCCTTCCGGTAGACCTCCACGGTACGGGCGGCGTCCGCCTCCGGGTCTTTGCCGTGGGTTTTGAGCTTGAAAGCATGGAACCCGCCGCTCTGTATGAAGCGGTGAAAGTCATCTGTCAGCGGATCAGTGCCGCTCACCACATACCAGCCTGTAGCCGCAGCGGCCGGTGGCTGCAGCATGGCGCGGATGGCCTCAGTCGCGCTGCTGCCCGGAAACAGGCCGTCTGCGGAAGGCACCGGCACGTCATCAGCATAAAGCGAAAAAGCACTACAGCCGAGCGCCTGTCCGGCAGCATCATGGATGGCGGCATCGAAGCTACTGGCACACACCAGCCGGGCCATCAGGGGGACCGGGGTGGTATTATCCTGGTAGACGGCCTCATGCAGTTGCATACCCAGTTCCAATGGGTGCGCCGGAGTTTGCAGAATGTCCGGCAGCGCCTGTGCCAGCCTGACGGAATACTGCTGCATGTGTGCGTCCCGGAATTCATGTGTTAAGGCGGCATCCGGCCAGGCCCACAGATCGCTCAGGTAAATGCTGCCGCGGCCCACTGCTTCTTGGTCTCCACACGCTATCTGCACCACTGCGTCCGCCTGAGTTATTTCTGTTATCGTTCCACCACTCAGCTGCAACGGGCGGGCAAAGGGCTGGGGGGAAAACGCTACCCTAGCAGAGAGCAGGCGGATGTTGCTGGCGGTCGATTTCATGCTGTGCGGGAATCCCCTAGCCCTTTGTGGCAAGGATGCGGAAGAGCAGCTGGTTGAAGACGATGACTGGATCCAGTGCCGTGGTGACGAGCCGGCGGTTGGCTAGCAGGCATTCCTCCAGCGCGCTCCGCAATTCTGCCCCGGTGAAATTTCCCGCCTCCCGGGCGGACATGTAGAGGCCGTAGACATTCAGACCGGTGCCATCCTTCTTCTGTGGCAGCCGCGCCCGTTCCCTCTCCGGCAGCCGCCCCAGCGCAGCGGCATACTCATTATAGGATTTTCCCGCACTGATCCTGAAATTCTCTTCGTAATATTTCACCTGGGCGAGGCTCTTTATCTTCGGGACAACGGCTGCCAGCAAGATGCCCACCGCGTTTTCCCCCTGCTCCAGCAACACGTCCACCATGGCTAGGGCCAAGCCTAATTGCCGACTGATGATCGCATTTCCCAGCTCGAATATGATGCTGTTCTTCGTCTGCGGGACGATGTCCCGTACGTCATTCGCAGTCACCACCCGCCGCTCCCCAACATAGAGATCCAGCTTCTCCAGTTCATTCTCGATCTGCCGTGTATTCTCCCCGGCCATGGCGTTAAAGTACTCCATGGCATCACCCTCAAACTTCAGTCCATACTCGCGGGCTCGCTCCCTCACTAACTGCGCTACATGATCCTCCCAGCCGCTCTTCGAAACGTCAATGAGATCATGGACTACCAGGTTGGCAGCCTTTTTCAGAAAGAGAAAAAAGGCACGCCGCTTGTCCACCTCCAGCGCGCTGATCACCAGTTTCACGTCTCCCGGCATGTCCAGGTCGATGAGCTTTTGCAGCCGTTCCAGAGCCCGCAGCGTCCCCTCCGCTCGACCCGTCACATTGTCCGCCAGAAAGCTCACGCCCTTGAGCCAGACGACCTTTTGCCCGCCAAAAAACGGAAGTGTCTGAATGGCCTCAATGGTACTGGCAATGATGTTCTGCGCGTGTTCCGAATTATCCGCGCCTCCCTCTATCACCTCTAGGCCGAAGTCCGGATCCTCCGGCGGTGTCAGCTCGCGGGCCTTGCGCGCCGCTGCCTCCTTCACCTGCAAGTCATCCGTCCCCACGTAGGCCCACAGACTGTTCGAGTGAACAGTCTCTTTCGTTGCAGTCTCTTTTTTTGGGGCGGCAGCTTTCCTCGCAGGCATGGCCCCCAGTGCCCCGGTCCCCCGCCTCTGCAAACCGGAATTTTCCCACCACCCTTGAGCACCTCTGGCGCCTCTAGTACCATCCACCAGCCGCAGGTAGCGATTCCGTAAATCGTCGCTCGCAGACGCCTACCTTGCGTGCGAGTGACTTCCCCGGAGTGTCCTGCCAGTCTGCCAGTCTGCCACCCTAACACAATGCTCCCGTCTGCTGACAACCCTCAACATCGCTGCCCGAAGTGTGGAGGTCCGCTGGACCCCACGCTTCCGGGCGGCGGGTGCGGGGCGTGTTTGCTGGGCAGTCTGGTGATGGAGGAAGCGGCTGCTCAGGCGGCGCTGGGGGGCTTGCCGGAGATAGTGGGATACGAGCTGCGGGAGGTGATCGGGCGCGGCGGGATGGGCGTGGTGTATCGCGCGCGGCAGGAATCGTCAGGGCGCGAGGTGGCGCTGAAGATGGTGGCGCCGGATACGCTGCGGGGGCTGGAAGCGCGGCAGCGGTTTCTCATGGAGGTGGAAGCGATGGCAGCGGTGGAACATCCCGCGCTCATTCCGCTCTACGATGCCGGGGAGGACTCGCACGGGCGTCCCTGGTTGGCGATGTTGTATGCGTCGGGCGGCACGCTTTCGGAGCGGCTGTCCACGTATGCGCGGCAGTGGCGGCGCTGTGCGGAGCTGCTCGTCACCCTGGCGCGCGCGGTGGCCTATGCGCACGAGCGGGGGATTTTGCATCGCGATTTGAAGCCGGCGAATGTGCTCTTCGATGCTGCGGGGCATCCCTACGTGGCGGACTTTGGCCTCGCGAAATGGGCGGACGAAGACGGCGATCTCACGCGCACGGCCAGTGTGCTGGGCTCGCCGGCGTATCTCGCGCCGGAAGTAGCCGCGGCCGGCGCTCATGCCGCCACTACCGCCCATGATGTCTATGGGCTGGGGGCCATTCTCTACGAACTGCTCACCGGCGCGCATCCCTACGACGGCCCCAGCGCCATGCAGGTCATCACAAAGATCATCGCCGGTCCACCGCCGCCGCCCCGGCAGATGATGCCGGGCATTCCCCGCGACCTCGCCACCATCACGGAAAAGGCCATGGCCCGCGACCCCGCGCGCCGCTACACTTCCGCCGCAGCGCTGGCGGATGATCTCGTGCTGTGGCTCGCCGGACGGCCCATCCTCGCGCGGCCCGTGTCCGCTGCGGAGCGCGTGCTCATCTGGGCGCGGAGAAAGCCTGCGCTCGCCGCGCTCGTGGCCGTGAGCGTTGCGGGTGCCGTGGCCTTCACCATCCTGACACAATCGGCCAACCGCCGGCTGGCGCAGGAAAGCGAAGTCTCCCGCACCCATGCACGGCTGGCCCGCGAGGCAGAAGCACGCGCTCTGGAAAATGGCCGGACCGCCCGCCGGGCCGCCTATATTTCTGACATGTATGCCGCCGCGCAATCCAGGCTGAGCGGGAACTACGCCGCGGCCCGCCGTCTGCTCGCCGCACATGTGCCTGCCGCTGGCATGGAGGATCTGCGTGGCATCGAGTGGCACATTCTCATGGAGCAGAGCGAGCCGGATGTGCCCGCTTATTCCTTCCAGATGGACAGGCCCGTGCTGGCTCTCACTGCGCCGGAGACTCCCAGCCACTTCTGGGCTACGGATGAGGATAAGGTGCGCGCATGGAACGTGGGGGCCAGAAAGGAGGGGCCGGAATGGGTGCCGCAGACGCATGTGGCGGGCCTGCCCATCGCGGCGCTCCGCGCTGGTCCCTCGATGCAAAGCTGGGACGCCGCAGCAAAGCTCGCGAAGCCGGAGGCATATGAATACCATTCACGGGAGGACTTCCAGACGACCGCCGCGCTGGAAGGCGAACTGCTCGACAAACCCAGCGACGTGCAGTGCGCCGCCGACGGCAAGTGGCTGGCCATCGCTACCATGCGCCGGGGGGTGAGCCTCTGGGACAACAAGGACCACTCGCTCATCCGCGTGCTGCCGGGATCAAACGCCACGCTTTCCCTGAGCTGCGACGGGCGGCGCATGGCCGTCACCTGTTCCCCCCGCGGGGTCAGCCCATTCGGCACTTTCGTCTATGACACCACCACCTGGCAGCCGTTGAGTTTTATTCCAGACACCGGGCAGGCCGTCGGCCTCAGCCCGGATGGCTCCCTGCTGG
>JAYVJI010001057.1:0-3562 GCA_043769435.1 Verrucomicrobiota bacterium | reverse complement strand
CAACGGCTTTTACGGCGGATTTCGTGCGGTGCGTGAGAGTGACAAAGATGAATCAAAGAAAGGCCTGTCCTTTAGCAAACCCTGCGCTGCGGGCCGGACGATGGGGGACGGGGTGTTTTCCGGGTATCTGACGCAGGCGGAGCGAATTTAAGAAAGGCCTGTCCTTTAGCAAACCTTTTTTGAGCTGTCCGGCAACGGCTTTTACGGCGGATTTCGTGTGGTGCGTGAGAGTGACAAAGATGAATCAAAGAAAGGCCTGTCCTTTAGCAAACCCTGCCGGTCAATATCCCCAGGATAGCCATCTCCGGTATCTATAGGAGTGCAGCACTGATGCTTGATTTCCATCGTGACCTCCATGCGATCCGTGCTGCCCATCAAGTGATCCGGGTGCCCGGCCGGCTCTCTATTTTCAGCGCCCTGACCGGAGGCATGAATATGTCATGGAAAACAAAGCGCGCAGGAGAGCTGGTCCATGCTGCTTGAGGTGAATCCGTGAGAGTTCCTTCTCGGCACCAGTATGAGTGCGTGCTTATTTGCTAGGCTAGGATACCCTTCACTACTTTGCAGGGTTCCACTCCGACTAGGCGCTGGTCCAGGCCCTGATATTTGAAGGTGAGGCGCTCGTGTTCGATGCCGAGTTGATGGAGCAGGGTGGCGTGGAGGTCGTGGACGTGGACGGGGTCCTTCACGATGTTGTAGGACATTTCGTCGGTTTCGCCGTAGGTGATGCCAGGTTTGATCCCACCGCCGGCCGCCCAGAGACTGAAGCAGCGCGGGTGGTGGTCCCGGCCGTAGTCGGTCTCGCTGAGGGCGCCCTGCGAGTAAACGGTGCGACCGAATTCTCCGCCGAAAACGACTAGGGTGTCTTCAAGCATGCCCCGTTGTTTGAGATCTTGGATGAGGCCGTAGCAGGCTTGATCGACGTCCTTGCACTGCGAGGCGAGATCGCGGGGGAGCGAGCCGTGCTGGTCCCAGCCGCGGTGGAAGATTTGGACGAAGCGGACGCCACGCTCGACGAGGCGGCGGGCCATGAGGGCGCTGTTGGAAAATGTGCCTCGGGTTCCGGCTTCCGGGCCGTAGAGTTCCATGGTTTTGGGGCTTTCTTTGCTCAGGTCTGTCAGGTCCGGCACGCTGGCCTGCATGCGGAAGGCCATTTCGTATTGCTGCGTGCGGGTCTGGATTTCCGGGTCGCCGACTAGGTCATCGGTGGACTGATTGAGTGCGCTCAGACCGTCCAGCATCTCGCGGCGGAGTTCGCGGGAGATACCGGGAGCGTCCTTGATGAAGAGGACCGGATCCCCCTTGGCCCGCAGGGAAACTCCGGCGTGTTTTCCGGGGAGGAACCCTGAACCCCACAGCCGGGCGGAAATAGCCTGTACATTGGAGTTGGGATTGGAGTGGGTGGCATGGAGAACGACGAAGGTGGGCAGGTCCTGATTCATGGAGCCTAGGCCCCATGACAGCCATGAACCGATGGAGGGCTTGCCGCCGATCATGCTGCCGGTATACATCAATTGGTTGGCGGGCTCGTGGTTAATAGCGTCGGTTTTCATGGACCGGATGAGGCAGAGATCGTCCGCCATTTTTCCCGTCCACGGCAGGAGTTCGCTCAACATGGTGCCGCACTGGCCCTGGGGAGCGAACTTGAAAATGGTGGGGGCGACAGGGAAGGCCCCCTGGCCTGCGGTCATGCCGGTGAGGCGCTCGCCCTGCTGCGCGAGCCAGTCTTTGAGATCTTTTTTGAAGAGTGCCTTCATGTCCGGCTTGTAGTCAAAAAGATCCAGCTGGGAGGGGGCTCCTATGAGGGAAATGTAGATGGCGCGCTTAGCCTTGGGAGGGAAGTGAGTCCCGGGAACGCGGTCCTGGCCAGTGCTGCGGCCCTGACCTAGCAGCGAGGCTAGGGCGGCCGTGCCCAGGCCCATGGCGTTTCTGCGGAAGAACTGGCGGCGGGTGACCGCGTCATTCCATTTTTCAACGAGTGGGAGATTATCAGGATGGATCATTGGAGGAAAAGGCTGGAATTATTTAGTTAGGGCTTCGTCCATGTTCAGGATCTGGCTGGCGGTCAGGGTCCATGCGGCTAGTTCCGCCGGTGGCAGGGTGGCATCCGGCTTGGAGTCCCCCACTGTGATGAGTGCCTGCGCTGCTGCGGCGTCGGCCTGGTAGGCGGCGAGGGCGCGGTCTGTGGTCCGGCGGGCGACGGTTTTCTCGGCATTAGTGAGGAGGCGGGAAATGAGGCGGAGGGTGATGAAGTCCAGCCGGGCGGAGTGGTCAGGCGTGGCCTTGAGCGCGCCGGTGGCCAACTGCCGGGCGGCTTCAACGAACTGGGGATCATTCATGGTGACGAAAGCCTGGAGTGGGGTGTTGGTGCGCTCACGGCGTGTGCAGAAAACCTCGCGGCTGGGAGCATTGAGAATGTCCATGCTGGCAGGCGGAGCGGTCCGTTTCCAGAGGGTATACATGGAGCGCCGGTAGAGGCTTTCTCCGCTGTCTTGAGTGTAGTTCCGGGTGTTCGATTCCTTCATGGCGACGGCTTCCCAGACGCCCTCGGGCTGATAGGGGCGGACTGGCGGGCCGCCGGTTTTCCGGACCAGCGAGCCTGCGGCGGCCATGACGCCGTCCCGGATTTGCTCAGCATCCAGCCGGTAGCGGGGCCCCCGGGATATGAGTTTGTTCAGCGGATCTTTTTCCAGCTTTTCCGGCGTTACTTTTTCAGACTGACGGTAGGCATGGGACATGACGATGCGCTTCACCATGGCCCGGTAGTTCCAGCCATCCTCCATGAAGGACACGGCCTGCCAGTCGAGGAGTTCCTGATTCACGGGGCGGGAGCCGCTGATGCCGAGGTCCTCTGTGGTCTCCACGATGCCTGTGCCAAAGAAATAACTCCAGACGCGGTTCACGGTGACCCGGGCTGTCAGGGGATTTTCTTTTGCAACCAGCCAGCGGGCGAGGCCGAGTCTGTTTTTGGGAGCATCGGCGGGCATGGCGGGCAATATCGCGGGGGTCGTGGGGGTGACACGGTCGGTCTTGTTCCGGTAGTCGCCGCGGGAGAGGATGTGGGCGTATGGCTCGCCGGGTTTTTCCTCCATGACGAGGGTCTTGATGCTCCGGGAGCGGATGGCTTTTTCCTCTGCGTCGAGGGCGGCTAGCTGAGTCGCCAGCGCACTGCCCGCCTCGTCAAAGTTAGAGGCCCAGCGTTCGAAGAGTTGCTCCCTTTGCTTCGGCTTGCGGTCGGTTTCCGGCATAGCTAGGTACCGTTCCAGTGGCACGGCGGCGGCTAGTTGCCGGACTTCGGTCAGGGAGAGGTCCTTGTTGTAAATCCGGAGGTCCTGGATGCCGGTTTTAGCCGTCAGGACACTGTCCAGGCTGGTAGCGCCATTGCTGCGGCCACCGAGGCGCAGCGGTGCGTCCACGCTGATGTCCGCGTCCGCTTTCAGGGTGTTGACTTCCACATCCACGGTCTGCGGCTCTCCGTCTACATAGAGCGTGATAGCCTCCACACCCTTTCGCGTGCCATCATAGACTGCCATCAGGTGGTGCCACGAGCCCGGTTTCAGGG
>JAYVJI010001056.1:0-1856 GCA_043769435.1 Verrucomicrobiota bacterium | reverse complement strand
CTCCCGGTTCCAGAGCGGTGCGCCGAGCACTGCGGTGGCCATGAGCGCCGCCCGCCATGCGCTGGGTCTCATGCCGGTGATGAAGACGTAGAAGAAAACGAGGGGCAGCGCGAGGCAGAGGATCCAGCCATGCGGCAGGCGAGTCAGGCGCAGCACGCCGAACAGGATGGCGCAAAACATGGCGACGTGCAGTCCGCTGACGGCGAAGACATGCATGGTGCCGCTGGCGACGAAGGCATCCTCCACCTCCGACGGCGTCTTCTCGCGAGTGCCCAGCACCATCGCACGCACGGTGGCTGCCAGGGTGTCATATTGCTGAATGCCCGATGTCACTGCTTCGCCGATCCAATCGCGCGAGCGCAGCGCCGCCGCGATGACCGGCGAGCCCGCGTCGTGCTCAAGGACCGTGATTTGATCGTATGCCGGGGAAGCCTCAAACTCCGCGCTGTATCCCTGACGGCGTAAGAAGCCGGGGAAGTCGAATTCCCCTGGATTCCGCGGCGGCTGCGGGCGGCGGAGCAGGCCAGTCAGGGAAATGCGGTCGCCGTAGCGCAGCCCCGGACGCATGTTGCGCAGCCTCATATACACCACGACATCCTGAGCTTGCAGTGGAGGGGACACGGTTTCCAGGCTTTCCACCGCCAGAGGAAAACTGAAATTCGCCCCTGTGGCATCCGGCTCCGGAGCATCTGCGATGACACCCGTCAGCGATGCCGGCACTGCGCCACCCGGCCGCAGCCCCTCCGCCATTTGCTCGCGCAGCGGATCGTGGTCATTGGCCCGGTGAGCGAAGGCAAACACCGCTCCGCAAAGCAGCAGCAGGAGGGGTCGTGAGGTCCACTTTTTCAACAGCAACGCCACCACGGCGATGGCTCCGAGCCAGGCGATCACCGGCCAGTCCGGCAGGTAGTCAGAAGCCAGAATTCCCGCGCAGCCCGCGCCGGCCAGCACCAGGAAGGGCATCGTGCGTCCTTGCCACGGATGAGCCAGCCAGGCGATGACAGCCGCACGCATCAGGCGCTCTGACTCCGGGCGATGAATTCCTGCTCTTCGATCTCGCGCAGCTTGTGATGCGCGTTGGCGGCGTGATTGCTCTCCGGATAGCCGCGGACCAGTTGCTCCAGCAGTTCCCGTGCTCTGGAAAAGTCGCAGCGCTGGGTGGCGTGAATATCCGCGAGCTTTACGAGGAAGAAGCATTTGTCGTCCGCTGGCCACTCGCCAGCCACGGCCTTCTCCAATACCTCCACCGCGGCATCCAGATCGCCGAGTTTATCCTGGTAGATTTTGGCCGACTCCATCACCGCGAACCGATCCGTGGGCGTCTCTTCCAGGATGCTTCCGAATGCCGCGAGCGCCTTGTGGTATTCGCCCTGCGCCACCAGCGACATCGCCTTCTGGGTTGCAGTTTGCTCCGACTTCTCCGGTGCTGAGTAAAAGGATTCCGCCACGCGGTCGCCCAGCGCGGGAATGACCCACTTCAGCACCATGACGCCGCCGGTGAAGCAGATGATGAGGATGTAAATGAAGAGGGACATGCTGTTCCGGTAGCCGCCCGGCGGCTCGGCCTCCTCTGGTGCCGGCGGGCCATCTGCCGTCAAAGACGGCAAAGTGGGCGGTGGCTGCTCTGGTTTGTGTTTTTCCTCCCACGCGAAGTAGGAAAACATAGCGAGGAGGGCGATGACGATGCCGCGAATGATAAGTGTCTTCATAACGGAATTGTCGTGATAGTGCCGGACAGGCTCCGGCAGGGCAATGAATAAATGCAGGCGCGACCGAAGAATGCCGCACTTGCCAGCCGGGAGAACCATGCCACAAGTCGCGCCCTCATGAGCGTTCTCGTAGATAAAAACACCCGA
>JAYVJI010001055.1:0-5394 GCA_043769435.1 Verrucomicrobiota bacterium | reverse complement strand
GCCGTGGTTTTCATGAATACATTTTTCCATGAGTTCGAACCTGCGGAAGGAATGCAAAAACTTTATGCAGAATGGAACGCCGCCGCGTTTCATTATGTCTCCGGAGGGCCGTGGCAACTATATCCGCCCATCAGCGGGTTTCTGAAAAAGGAAAAGTTTCCTGAAGGAAGCGTTCACATGCGGGAGTTTCCGTTGCATCCGATGAGCAAGGATTTTTGGAAGGACCTGCCTGTGCAGCTCTTCAATCCCACCGCTACTTTTGATCACAAGGTGAAGGAAATCAGCTTACTCATGAAGCGCTTTCCGGGGCGGAAGTTTATCCTTGTGGGTGACTCCGGAGAGAAGGACCCGGAGATCTACCGGGAAATCAAAATGCGCTTCGGCAGCCAGGTGTCTAGGATCATCATCCGCGACGTCGCCGGTGAGCCCGCCCGGCTGGAGGGTATGGAAATCCGGGAAGCAGGCAAAAAATAACGGCACGCAATACAAGGAATCCAAGGTGACTGACGAAGCGAATCAAACGAAACCAATACACTAGCAAACATGAGCGGTACATCTGAGCAACTGGGCCATGCTGTCTATGAGAGCACCCGCCGATCGGTGGAGAAGGCATGGCCTGAAGTGGCATCCGCAGAGAACCTGCTCGGCATGGTGGCATCCGCTCTGGCACATCTCGGCGGCACGGTGGAAGGATTCCGCCAGTTGAGCGGGGCAGACATGGCCTGTAAATCCGGTTGCTCGTTTTGCTGTTGGCTCCGCATCGATGTGCGGGCGCATGAGGTGTTTCTGATTTTGAAGGAGTTGAAAGCCTCGCGGACAGCATCTGAAATGATGGCGCTCCGCAGCAGCGCGGCAGATGTGCAGGCCTCCCTGACCGGCCTGGATCTGGCACAGCGGGATGCTGTCCAGCGGCCCTGTCTGCTGCTGCGGGACGGGCTTTGTTCCGTGTATGATGTCCGGCCGGCTCCGTGCCGCCGTTATCTTTCAGCGTCGGTCGCAGCCTGTGAGGCGCTTTGGAATGGTCAGCCGCTGGACGCGGATATCCAGCACCCGGTCATTGCCGGAATGGGCCGCTATGCCGCCACTGCACTGCATAACACATTTGTGAAAAATGGCTATGACGGCTACTCATATGATCTGCCCATGGCCCTGGCAGAGGCTCTGGAGAACCCGGACTGCGAAGCCCGCTGGCTCGCTGGAGAGAAGGCGTTTTCCAAAGCCGCAGAATCCAAGACCCCGCCGGAATTCTCCCAAGATGCTGCGCTCGCCGGGTTACGGGCCTCACTGCGGAAGCAGGAAAGCGGTGCCTAACCACTGCGCGGCAATTTTTGGCCAGCTCCCGTTTCACCGGCTATCCTCATCCATGCCAGAAACCCGATGCCTACAAACCCCAGGGCTTGGAGTGAGCCGTGCAGAGCCCACATGCGGGGGATGTGGAGCCAGGGCAGGGGAAGGAACGGCCGCAGTGCGTAGGCCAGCGCCAGGAGCATCCCGGTGAAAAGCGCCACGCTGGATATTCCCAGCAACACACTGCGCAGCCGGACAGCGAGGTGACATTGGCAGACACTGAAGGCCAAAACCACGAGCGCATAAGCTGAGGCTAAAATGCTCTCAACAATGACGTTGTCTGTAAGCTTGGTCGTGGTGATCCCGGCTGCCACCAGCATCACCCCTAGGGCCGCGCCGGTTCCCGTAGCCCGGGTCCAGCAGCCGGAGCCTGCCTGTATGGACAGGCCAGCCATAACCGGAAGACAAAATCCCGCGAAGTGAAAATGGGCAGCCGTCAGACGGACGATGAGCCCGTCAAACCCCAACGGCTGCAGCTGGAGCGCATCAGCCGCCGCCCATGCGCCGCCTGCCGCCAGCTGGATCCAACCTGTCAATGCTATCCGCAGCCCTGGAAATCCAGCGGCCGAGTTCCACAGAATGAGTCCCTGCAGCGCCATGGCCACTGTGAATGCCAGCCACGGCAGTGCTAACAGACCGCCCCATGCGGGGAACAGCATTTGGAGCATGAGCGCCAGCACGGCGGGCAGGTGCCAGCGCGTGAGTTGCCCGGCGATGCGCCACTCCAGATGCTTCCAGGCCGGGTGATGCTGGCAAAGCTGCATGCCCGCAGGCACTGCCACCGCAGCCCCTGTCAAGACGAGGAACTGCGGCCATTCAATGAAGAGAGGAGCAGGATGCGTCCCGGCCATGAATCCGGCGCAAAGCAGCAGCCCCGCGATGGCATTCCTCCTCTCAGCGTGCATTGGCATATGCCCGGAGAGCGGCTTGAGAATCACGCACAAACTTACGCTGCCAGCGCCTCGTCAGAGGCTTTAGCAAACGGGCGGGCAGGATGCGGGGCCTAGAAAACGCCTGTAATTCATAGACCACAGCGCCATCATGTCGCAGGCTCACCGTGAAGCATTCCTCCCCCATCTCCACATGCCCTGGCAGCGTGCCATAAGCAAACCCACGCCTCCGCTGCACGTCAGCACTGAGGCCCTCATCGACCTCATAGACAACACGCGCCGCACTCATCCAATACCCTAACAGTTGGAAAACCAGGACCACCACCGTCCCCGCCGATGGGTGAAGTTTGTCAGGAAAAATCCTGCTCCAGACAGGAAACATCCGCCATGAGATTAATCCCTCGACAGCACGCTCATACACCGCCTCCCCGTGACCTAGGACCGCTTCATTCCGGTCATGATCATAGCCGTCAGGAAACCGGGACCGCGTGGCACCCACCTCTTCGTAACTGAATGGAAGCGCGCCCTGCTCCTTCCGGAAGGCATCAAGCGTAGCGTTTGTAGGAGAGAACATCGACCACATGCTCGGCGATACCATAAGCCATCTGTCCTGTAAATCGGAAATGTCTGTGAATACAGAAATTGCCGAAACTCACTGCGCCGACCATTGCCAGGCAGCTGAAGCACTAAGAAGTCTGAAGTGCTGCTGTCCGGATTCTCCATTGACCACCCCAAGCCATGCGCCTAGGTAGCCGGGCGCTACGTTTTAAGCAACATCCACCAACACCTGCCTCCATGCAATCTCCCTACATTTCCGCGTTCACCCGTATTAGTCTCGCTGTGCTTGGCTGCTTCGTTCTGGAGGCAACTTTGCCGGACGCGACCGCTGCGACCATCATAGGAAACAACCTCAACGACAGTATTAATATCGATGCGTTTTCAGGGCAGATCTTTCTGCTGAATGCGAATCTCTCCTCTATCGCAGGCCAGTCCATTTCATCTTGGTCGCTCTTCAACAACAGCAACCCGGGACGCTCCAGCACTCCATTGCTGCTCGAAGACACCAGCGGTAACCAGACCAGCTTCACTATCCGGGGTATCGGCACCACGCGTGTCACATCCGGGAGCGGGCAAGATACATTCACCTTTTCCGCTGTGGGAGGCTCGTCCTTGATCGGTGCCAATTACTACGTCGGCCACTACGACGGCGCGTGGAACGGGACCACGGGCTTCCCGAACCCGGGCACGATCGATTTTGATACAGTTAACACGCCAGCAGCGCCGGGCCAGATCGACAGCACCGGAACCGTCTGGCTGAACACGGCTGGCACCGATACCCCAGCGAACATAGGCGTCGGCGCCGTGAATGCCGCCACCTCCGGCCTGTACGGCGGAGCGGTGGATACGCGGCATTACTCGATTCAGTTCACTGCGGTCCCGGAGCCATCGGCTCTGGGAGTATTCGGTCTCGCCGTTGTTGGATTCACGGCGCGGCGCAGGCTGGTGGCGTGATTTCCCGCAGGCCTGCACGCTTGCCGGGCGTAGGGACGCGGTTACCAAACTCCCTACTTTATACTTCTTTATGCACTGCTCACCGGTCAGCCAACGCTGGGGATTCCTCCCGGCCCTCATCGCTATGCTGGCCGCTGCAGTCATGCCAGTGTGTGCCCTGACGCTAGGTAACAGCGTCACCGCGACAGGCGGGTTGGACGGATTCAGCGCCATCCTTGTGGTAAATGAATCGGATACTTACACCAACACCAGTGGTGGGACGCAAACGGTGACGCTCGATCGGTTCAACGTGTATGCAGGTGCTGTGCGCGGGCGGGTGACTCCTTTTGTCGCTAAGGTAAACGGCGACAACAATTTCTCGGTGCTGGCCATTGGTACGACCCGCGTGGCGGGGATGGACTACACGACGCTAGGTGTGAAAGACTTCGCTTTCTCTACCGTCCCTGCCACTTTCACGCTCAATGCTGGCGAGAAGCTGGCGGCGGGCTACTCGGACGCCGCCCCCAACGGCGCGGGCAATGCAGGCAGCGTGGTGCCCTTCGTGGATGGCGGCGATCAAATCTGGCTCACTGGCGGCCCTGCCAACAATAACGCCGGCAGCATCGCGGTCGGAGCCATGCCCGCAGTCGGCGCGCAGACTTACACGACACTGACGCGGCAGTATCAGTTCAATGTCACCTTCAGCGCAGTGGCCGTGGGGGCGCAGCCTCCGGTGGATATTCAACTCACTGCTCTCGACCTGTTTCCCGGTATCGCAGGCGGCCCGGCAGGATCACTCGCCTCCATCGACCCGAATCCCGCTGACACGCACACCTATGCGCTCACCGCGAATCCCAGCGGTCTATTCGGAGTCGCCGGCAATACGCTGACTTTCTCCGGTCCAGCGGGAGCGGTCGGCACAGCCTATACCGTGCGCGTGCGGTCCACGGATCAATCGTTCCTCTCACTCGAGAAAGATTTTATCCTGACAGTTCAAGCTCCCCAAACCCCCTCCGGTATCGCCTGTTCGGCCGAGATCATCTTCGCAGGCAGCCCCGCAGGCACGCGCCTCGGCAGGTTTACCACCGTGGATGGAAACGCTGCGGATGCTTTCACCTACACATTGGTGAGCGGCGCAGGTGACGTCAATAACGCCGCGTTTACCATCACGGGCGATGAATTGGAAATCGCCCAGCCCGTCGCAACCGGAGCGCAGCCCCGGAGTTTCAGAGTGCGCTCCACGGACCGCTCCGGGCTGTCCGCATGGGAATCCTTCACTCTGCAGGTGATCGAACCCGCCGTGATCATCAACGAATACATGGCCAACAACGACACCGGCCTAGCGGACGAGGACGGCACCCAATCCGACTGGATCGAACTCCACAACAAACTCGCCACCCCAGTGAATCTGGAGGGCTGGCGGCTGAGCGACGATCCGGCGGAGCCTGCCCTGTGGAGCTTCCCGGCAGTGAGCCTGCCCGCAGGCGGATACATGGTCATCTTTGCCTCGAATAAAAACCGCGTCATTCCCGGCAGCAATCTGCACACCAACTTCAGCCTCGATAGCGCCGGGGAAACACTCCTGCTAACAAAACCGGACGGCACACTTGCAGACCAGTATACTGCGCACAGCCATGCCCCGGACATCAGCTATGGAGCTGGCAGC
>JAYVJI010001054.1:0-3607 GCA_043769435.1 Verrucomicrobiota bacterium | reverse complement strand
CATGGCCTAGCGCATTGTGCACCTGGCCTCATCTCCAAGCACATTCATGAAGTAGGAGAGCGTCTCGCGTATGCCCTGTTCAAACTGAACCTTCGGCTCCCAGCCAAGAATGCTGCGGGCTCTGTCAATGTTAGGTTGCCTCACCTTAGGGTCATCCTCCGGCAGCGGCTTGAATTCCAGCTTCGATGGAGTATCGATAATGCGCAGAATGGCCTCGCCAAATTGTTTGATCGTCATTTCATGTGGATTCCCGATATTCACCGGCATGTGCTCCTCGCTCTGGGAGAGCCGGTAGATGCCGTCCACTAGGTCGCTGACATAACAAAAACTCCGGGTCTGCGATCCATCGCCAAAGCACGTGAGCGGCACCCCTTTTAGCGCCTGCCCGCAGAATGCCGGGACCACTCGTCCATCCTCCAGCCTCATCCTAGGACCATAGGTATTGAAAATCCTGACAATCTTCGTGTCCAGCCGGTGATAGCGGTGGTAAGCCATGGTGATGGCCTCCGCATACCGCTTGGCTTCATCATAAACTCCACGGGGGCCTATAGGATTGACATTCCCCCAGTAATCCTCGGTCTGCGGGTGGATCAGCGGGTCCCCGTAGACTTCACTGGTGGAGGCCACCAGAAAAGTCGCGCCTTTTGCCTTGGCCAGCCCCAGTGCATTGTGAGTCCCAAGGGCACCCACCTTCAATGTGGGGATCGGGAGTTCGAGGTAGTCGATGGGGCTCGCCGGGGAGGCAAAGTGGAACACAAAATGGACAGGTCCGTCGACGTAAATGTAGTTAGTGACGTCGTGCTTTATAAAACGGTAGTCATCATTTCCCGCGAGGTGCTCAATGTTGCGGGTGGAACCGGTGAGTAGATTGTCTATTCCGATGACCCTGTAGCCCTCCTTGAGCAGACGGTCTGTCAGATGGGAGCCAAGGAAGCCAGCGCCGCCAGTGACGACACAGACTTTCTTTTCACGATGATTAGCACTTTGAAACATGGTTGGAAAAATATGGATTGGAAAAAACGGGCGGGCAGGTCCCCGGGGATTGCACCGGATTTCAGCTTCCTGCCCTGGCCCTCACAATTTTGCAAGGAAAGGATGGTTATTCGACGAGTGAGGCGCTGTAGGGCCACAGTGGCTCGATTCTATCAGACCTGACCCATCCACGCAGTGGCTTGCCCTCGCCACTGTCAGGTGTGGCAACGGTCACATATGTCCAGTTGCCCTGCGGCTGACCTTCAGGAAGCACTTCGCTGCCCGGGGGCAGCGACACTACAGTGGTGGCAGCCTCAGCGGGTGCGGTCGTCGCGGAGACTTCAGTCGCTGTGACGACGTAGCGCTTCACTAACGGAGCCGGGTCGGAAGTGCGTGAAACAAGCCAGATGACAGCCAGCAAGCAACTAAATGCCGCCAGACTCACGGCCACCACGAGTGGCCAGCGCCGGCCCGGGCGCGGAGTCATCCAGCCCAGCCACACAATGCTCAGCGCCAGGGCCCAGGCAGAAATGAACAGCCAAGTCCGGATGGATGAGCGCTTCCCAATAATCCGGAATCCCCACCACGTGCCTCCGGTCGCGTCGAAACTGAGGAACCCCACCCGCCCCTCCATGAAGCGGAGGTTTTGCGCGGACTCCGCCTGCCCCGGATCCAGCGCCAGTGCGCGCCGGTACCAGAGAATGGCCTGGCCCTCATTGCCGGCCCGGTATTCAGCGTTGGCAATATTGTGAGCCAATTGCGGAGTGATGCCGCCACCTTCGAGGCACGTCTTGAAATCGCGCACGGCACCTTGATAATCCGCAGCCTCGTACTTGAGGAGGGCCGTCTCATAAATGTCCAGCGCAGGGCTGCGGAGGACGGTGCAGCACACCAGGCAGAGCAAAAGTAAAAAGCGCATCAGTTGAAACGGGAAAGGGTAGCCAGAGCAGCGGCCTGCTCTTCAGCGGTGACAGGCTGGGAGGCCGCAGCCGCGTCCGTGGCATACAGCCAGCGATCCCGCGCAGCCAGCAGCGCGGTGAACTCATTACCGGCCGGCGTGGACTTGCGGTGCCATGCGTGAGAGCGGATGTATTCACTGACCAGCGCGTAGAACCCTGTCCTGCTATGGCCTTCACGTCGCAGCGCGGCCATGACTTCCTCCGGCGGCCGCGGGGCATCAGGCGGCGGGCGGTTCGCCTCCCGTGCAGCCCGGATTTTACGCAACCATCCATTCCCTGCTAGCAAAGCGAGCAATGCCGCCGGGACACCATGAAGCAGCAGCGGATGCACGGCGGGCGCCATCCCGGTCAGGGGCAATCCCCTGCCTCCTTTAAGCGTCTGCGGCAGGATATCCTGCAAGTCCTCCGTCGGCTTGTCTGCCAAGCCATTCCCGCCAAAATCAGTAGTCTGCGCCCCGTTAACCTTGCTCTCCTCCTGGATAGCCTTCTCATCTCCCTGCACCAGAAAGGTCATCACCTGCGAGCTGACGGTTTCATATTTGGCCGTATCCGGATTGAAGAATGTCAGATTGAAGGAAGTCTTCAAGTCACCTGGCTTGAGCGGAAAGATAATTTGCGAAAAAACCTTGACCCCAGGCTCGGTCCCCCACCCACGATTTTCCTGGGAAACCCGCGACGGGTAGACCCGCAGGCCATCGGTGCTGCTCAGTTCCGGGGCGCTGACAGCGTCGAAGTTCCCTACGCCGGAGACAGCCAGATCAAACATCACAGGATCACCAAGCGGCACAGTCACCACGGCCTGACCCGTTTTATGATTTTCGCTCACCGCGCTGACAGTGAACCGGCCCACGGCTCCATTGAATCCCTCTGGCTTACCAGCTTCCGGCAGAGGCTTCACCTTGAGTTTCACCGTGCCACTGGTGGCCTTGAGTTTCCTCGGGTAGTTAGGATAACCTCCGAACTGGTCCGGTGCCCCCCCCCGGGACACCTGCGCATCCAGCTTTACCTCTGCGGGTCCCAGCACCAGATCCCCGGACTTGATCGCCGTCATTTCACTGTCCATGCGGTAGGAATTTACGTAAGTCCCGCCAGCCTGAAACCCTTCATTCATTTGCCGGTCAAACCTAGCGATAGCCATACCGTCACTGGTCACGGTGGGCATCATTGGCCCCATGGGCCGGATGGTCGGGGGAACGATCACGCTAACGCGGACCGGGACACTTTCCCCCTGCCACATTTCTGTTTTCCCGGCAGTTAGCTGCACTTGAGGCTTGTTAGCCTCGTCCACCGGCTGACCAGCCGCAACATTCAGAACCACCGGCTCGGAGGTGAGCTTCTGCCCGGCTATCGGGATGGTCTGCGCCGGGATCGTGTAGCTCCCGGGCTCGTCTGCGCTAACCTGAAAGCGCACTTCCATGGAGTCCACCCTCGCTCCATTGATAATGGACGGACGCTGGTCAGCACCGGCAAATTCCAGCGTCAATCCATCTACTTCAATCGTCTGCGGCACGGACTCCAGCCTGGAGAGATCCCCCTGAATCTGAATGATGAACTGCCCCTGCTGCCCTACCTCCAGCGTAGCAGGCATGACCCTTGCTGAGACTTTGTATTCCCCGGCAGCCAAAGGCGTTGGTGACGCCGGTGCCACGGGCGGCTCCGCCGGAGGCGCGACCGGT
>JAYVJI010001053.1:0-1674 GCA_043769435.1 Verrucomicrobiota bacterium | reverse complement strand
TCCAGCGGGGGCAGCACGGCATCGTTCCAGATCTGGTAGCGATAGGTTTTCCCTGTCGTCTGGAAACGAGCATGGAAATTGTCCGCAGCGCGCGCCACTTCCATGACGCGGATGGCAGCCGGCAGCCGCGCATTCAACGCCCGTCGCCAGGCCGCTTCATCCATCCGGCAATCGTCGGGCACATCGCAGTGCGCCACCTGCGCCAGCGCATGAACGCCCGCATCCGTCCGCCCGCTGCCGCTCACCGGCACGGGCGATTCCATTTTCAATACCGCGGCCACCGCCGCCTCCATAAGTGCCTGCACGGTCTGCCCCCGCGACTGACTCTGCCAGCCAACAAAGGGCCGACCGTCGTAGGCAATAGTGAGGCGGAGTCGCATGGGCGTCGGGTATTGTCGAAGGGCTGGTGCCAGCGACGAGACCCGCGCCCCTGCCGATTTCCACCAGTAACTTTCGCCTTCCGACGAACCTCTGCCTTCAGTCTGAATTACGCCAAAATGGACTGAATGCTCCAAAAAATTGCCTTTTGTATTTACATTGTCGCCACAAACTTTACTTTGTGCATACAAATCCACTCTTATGACGCATCAATCCCTAGATCACTCCGCGCCGCCGTTTGGCCAGCATCCCGGCCTCGCCCCCCTCCCGAGAGGGCAAAAAGCCGGTCATTCCGCCCGGAACAAGGTTCCGCTTCGGACGGCATGCTGGTTGGGCTGGCAGAATCTGTGCCGCCTTTTCCTGATCAAAGTCTGGTTTCAAGTCGCGGTCGTCCTTTCCGTGACCGGATGGTGGCTCTGGAATCGTGACAGCCCCTCCACGGTGGCCACCGTTTCCATTACCCTGGTCCTGAGTTCATGGATGATGAGCCGCGAGCGCATCCGCCGCAGCCTCGTGAGCGAAAAAACCTCCTCCGGTCTCGGGGGCAGAATGGATGACGACTGGACTACCTTTGAGCGTCCGTTTCTGTGTCTGGAAGAGATCAATCAGAAGCGCAAAGCCCAGGAACGGAAGGACCGGACGGCCTGCCGGATCGGCATCGTATGCACCTTGCTGGCGGGGATCGTCGCGGTCGTAGGGCTTAGGAGATAGGATTGGTGCGCAGCCCGGGCCCGGGTGACGAGCTCGGCTTTCACTCCTTCACGCGCGGCCATCTCTCTCTAATGCGTTTCGCATTCATAGCCGGGTTGGCGACGTAGCTCTCAATGTAACCGCAGTCTGGGCAGACGAAATCCTCAGTGCCGGCACCGGTGAAATGCGTTACCATCAAACAACTTCGATAGCCCCTGCCCTTCCTGGAGCGAACGTCAGTGGAGCCGCATTTGGGACAGGTGCCTGATTTCATGAGGGTGTGGCCCTACTACTTCTCCAGCGCCAGTTCCAGTACCTTGTTGAGTCTCGCGACGACACTCCGCGGATCTTCCACCAGACCGGCGCTGAGCAGCGCGGTATCGAGGAGCTGACCGGCGATGAGGGCGGCGGCGTCAGGGCGGGCGGTGCGGGTGCGGGCTAGTTTGAGGATGAGGGGGTGCTTCGGATTGATGGCGAGTTCCACTTTGGGCGCGGGGGCGTCTTGTTTCATGGTCTTCATCATGGCGCTCATTTGGGGGCCCATACGGGCACCGTCGGGCACGAGGGCGGCGACGGGGCTGTCCACAAGGCGCTTGGAAGGCGTGA
>JAYVJI010001052.1:0-2372 GCA_043769435.1 Verrucomicrobiota bacterium | reverse complement strand
ATCAGCAAGGGCATGGTGGTGGTGGTGACAGCCAAGGTGGAAAATGACGTCCGCAACGAAGGCCAGTTGCAGATCGTGGCTGAGGATATGAAGCCGCTGCCCATGTCCTCAGGCAGTAATGAAGCGAATGAGGCCGCCGCGTCCAAAAAGCGCAAAGGTAGCACTCACGAGGAAGTGCGTCCGATGATCCTGAAGCTGGACAGCGAGAAACACAGCGCCGGTGATCTGGAAAAAATCCACGAAATCGCGTGCCGCTACCCCGGTGCGGTGCCCCTCCACCTGAGCATCCGCATCCTCAAAGGAAAGCGGGTCCATCTGACCACAAAGTTGAAAACATCAGGGGCGCCGGCGACGCTAAGCGAATTGCAGCAATGGATGTAAAGCAGCAGGACCGGGCAGAACCGGGACATACGCTCTGCCCTTGTGCCGGATTTCCCGGGAGTGCATAGCCTTCCCCATTAATTTATGATAACCATTACTACAGACTATTTAGTGTTGTTCGGTGCTGTGAGCGTGATCTTCGGCATGATGGGCTACATCCGGGCGAAAAGCCTCCCCTCGCTCGTGATGGGCGGGATATTCGGCCTCGGCCTTGTAGCCAGTGCTGTTATGATCCTACGCAGTCAGAGGGCATTGGATGCAAGTCCTGTGACCGGATTGATTGTGGGGTTGGTGCTCTCGGTGCTTTTGCTCGGGAGATTCCTGCCGGCGTTTTTGAAATCAAAATCAATCTACCCATCCGGCATCATGGCGTTGCTCGCGCTGGGCGGTGCTGTATTGACAGTGATAACCCTGATCCAGCCCCGGCAGTGACGCTCGCTGTTTGTCCTCTGCCTGCTTATGTCCGAAGAAGATTCCAGTCTGGTCTTTGAGCACCATCCCAGCCCCTCAGGCAGGGGTGGGAAGCGGGGCGGCGGCAAAAAATGGGTCGTCCTGATTTGCCTCGCTCTGGCTGGTGGCGGCTTGATGCTTTCTTCTCCAGTGAGGGGGAAAATAGTCCGCCTGCTGGACCGGTTGCGTCAGGAGCGTATCGTGGAAAAGGAACGTATCGTGGAGCGCGAAAAAATCGTAGAAAGAGAAGTCCGCGTGCCGGTGCCGGTGAATCCGCCGCCGCCATCGATCCCGTCCGGACCTGCTCTGGGGCCGGAGCGCGATGTGGGCACCATGTTTGGCGGCCTCCAGATCAAGGCCGCGGTAGTGCCTGAGCCGGGTGAGCAGGCCAGCAAGGAGCGGATGTCAAAAGGCAGCTATTCAGTGGAGTTCAATGTGCGGGTAAAGGTGCCTAAGCCTGCTACCACCATGGAGGAGTTTACGGCGCTGAATCCCGCATTGCCTACCATCTTTCCGGTCCTGAAGGATCTGTTGCCATCTGGTAAGGTGTCAGGGTTTTACCAGCACATGTACAAAATCAAGCAGGCTGCGCTAAAGGATAACATCATGCGCCTGAACAAGCTCCTAACAAGACACGATTTTTTTGACCTCGAAAGTGTCATGGAATTGCAGAGCCCGCAGACAAAGCAAAAGGCGCTCCTCGTGCAGGGGGAAATGGATGTCGTATCGGATGGGAGCGACGGCGACCGAATGGAGAGCTTTGACATGGGGCTCTACCGGAGCCATCATTTCCAGCCGTCCACCAGCTATAGCTGGGCAAAGCTGACGCCGAAGCTGAACCCGCTGATACCGGTATTCGAGGAGGACCTCCGCCTAGCTAAGGAACGGATGAAGAACCCCACCGTGCTCAGCGCTGCGGAAAAGGCATCCTTACAATATTCGCTGAAGGACATGCCCAGACGCATCAGTGATTTGAAGAAGCGGAGTTATCTCATCGCCTCCGAAGACCCCTTCATCGTCATCAGCCTGGCCTACAAGAGCTATAAGGGCGGGGACTTTACTCCCTCGATAGGTGACTATGCCGTAGTTTTAGTGAATGATAAAGCATATCCCGCAGTGATAGGAGACTATGGCCCCGAGACGAACTGCGGTGAGGCCAGCTTGCGGATGGCGAGGCAAGTAGATCCCCGGGCCGGTCCCTACAACCGGCCGATCAGCGATCTGCGGGTGAGCTATCTGTTATTTCCAAATACGGCGGACCAGCCATTGAGGCCGCCGGACTATGAGGCGTGGCACAAGAAGTGCAGCGAGCTTTTCGCCGCCATGGGTGGAGATCCGGCCAAGCTGTTCAAATGGGAGGACCGCATCAAAAAGGCAGCGGAGGAAAAGGCCAAGGCTGAAGCGGCCAAAGCAGCCGCAGCGGTGAACACCCCGCCGAACCCTGCGCCCGGCACCGCCACTCCACCTGCAGCGCGGACTCCAGCCGCTCCTGCGCCCCCCCCTCCACGTTAGCATCCGGCAGGATTGACAGTTCTCGGCCC
>JAYVJI010001051.1:0-2095 GCA_043769435.1 Verrucomicrobiota bacterium | reverse complement strand
GCAGCCGGGGCAGCACGGTCTGCTTGAGCACCTCCACTATGTTGATGATTTCGCGCTTTTCTGCGCCCCATGTGGTCTTGGGGATGGCTTCACGGTCTTTGAGTTTGGGATGGTTCCGCACGTTTTGCTCGGACCAGGCAGCGATCACAGACTTCAAGTTCAGCCGGGCCTGCATGGTGGTGTCATTGACAGCCAGCGGCACGCCGTTCCGGTCCAGGATCCGTCCTCTCACACCGGGGCGGCGCTCCCACGCGATGTCGGTGGTAGGCAGCTTCGCGATGAATTTATCCTGTCCCTCGATCTGCAGAGCCCACAGCCGGTAGAGCAGCAGCATGAACCCCCCAATGATGGCGGCCGCGAGAAAGATCAGTCTGATTCTTTGGCTGGTAATCATTAGCGTAGCCGGCGGCGTTTCAGGTTATCACTTAGAATGCGGTAGCCGCTGAGTTTGGCTAGCACCCGGATGAGCAGAAAAAGAAACGGCGACACCATCATGCTGAGCAGGGCACAGGCACCTATGTAGCGCCACACGCTCTCAGGAAAGCTGAAGCCCCCGCGGCGGATATTGAGAAAAAGATACTCAAGAAGGAGCAGCAGGAAAACCCCGACGCCGGACATGAGCACCGGTAATTCCCAGCGGCCCCGCCGGAAATGATCCCGGATACCGTGCATCATGGATCCGAGGAGCGCGAACAGGAGGATGGAGAATCCAAAGACGCTGCCGCTTTCCCTCGCCACGGCCCCCACCTGCGGCGCCGCCACTATGATGTCAGAAAAGGTCGCTGAGGTGTGGTTCAGCGCATCCCAGACAAACCCTGTAGAAAAGGCGAGCAGCAGCATCACGGGATAGGGCACACTGATGCCACAGGCAAAAAACACCACCGGCACCAGCAGGATCCGGGCATTCCACGCCACATCTATGGCGGGGATGAAATCTTGGAGGACCAGGGAAAACCCGGTCAGAATAAATAGCAGAATCGTAAAGATCATCTGGAAGCAGCCGGTGAAGGGGGGGGCTCCTCCAGCTTCTGCTCCATAACAAATACGTATGGTAGATCATCGAGATTGATCGCAGGCACCACGATGGCTTCACTGGAGGAGTCCCCCGGGTGAAAGTCAACAATGGTACCTAACAGCAGATTAGCGGGGAACCGGTTATTGTTCCAACTGTAAACTTTTAAAGGCTTGTAGTGGTTCTGCTCATCACGCGGCAGCGATGCCTCGCGCGGCAGATAGCGCAGTCGCAGCAGCGGGCGCTTTTCTGTGGATATACGGGCACCTTCAAGGATGCCGCGCATAGAGGCTTCCCCCCCGCGCTCATCTGCTCCTTCGATGCGCGCCGCCACTTTACATAACTCATCTGTGATGAAGACGATGTCGGATTCGTTTTCATTTGCCCGCGTCACCCGGCCTACGAGGGCGGTGGCGGCTCCATTTTCCCCGTAGGGCAAAATGACGGGACTCCCATCCTGCACGCCTTGCAGCGATCCCTTATCTATAGTGGCCTGCCGAGCCCAGACGGAGGTTTTCCGCACGATCACGCGGGCCGGGATCAGCTTGAAATCAGTCAGGTTCTGGAAGCCCAGTAGGGAATTCAGTTTCTTGACCTCCTGCTGCAGCTTAGGCATTTCATTGCGGAAAACGGCCAGCTCATCCCGCTCCTGGCGCAATTTCAGGTTTTCCGCCTTCAATTGCTCCGGCGTGCGAGCCTCATCACTAGCCCCGGTTATGGCATTCTGGACTTCCGCGCCTGTTCGTTTGAATGGGGCAAAGATAGACCCTATCCGGTTTTGGATAGTCCGCGTCGTGGGAGTATCCAGCAGGAACACCCACGCCATCAATCCAGCGAACGCCAAAAATGCAATAATGTTGAGCTTCTTCACTGCTCGATCTTATCCCCGGGGTTAGTCGGAAGTAGTGACCTTCTTCAGGAAGGCTAGTTCGGAAAGGACCTTGCCGGTGCCCTCCGCCACTGCACTCAACGGGTCCTCCGCTACATGCACCGGCAAGCCGGTTTCCTCCGAAAGTAGTTTATCAAGGCCGCGCAGCAACGCCCCGCCTCCCGCCAGCACGATGCCGCGGTCCACGAGGTCAG
>JAYVJI010001050.1:0-3530 GCA_043769435.1 Verrucomicrobiota bacterium | reverse complement strand
GTGCAGGATGTGCGGGTATCTGTGGCGGCCGACCCGTTCGAGTTGCCAGCGATGCCAAAATTCCTTGACGAGAAACCACCCCATCAGCACCACGTGGAGAACTTCCTCAACACAGTGCGCGGCGGAGGTAAGCAATCCCAACTGAACTGCCCGGTGGAAGACGCCTACAAATGCTGCCGCGCTGTATTGGCCATCAACCAGGCTGTGAAAGAAGGCCGCCGCATCGAATTCAAACCGGAGGACTTCATCGTCTCCTGATCTCCCATAATTATCCATTTAAAACTATGAAGAAGCGACACATCCCACTCACCGCCGTCCTAGCTGCCAGCGCAGTGCTGGTTTCCTGTGAAAAATACGCGCCCGGTATGCAGGCGGCGGCCGAGACCAAGAGCGTCTACCCTAGCGCTGCTACCAGTTCCAGTGCAACACCAGCAGAAAAGCTGCCCGAAGTAAAAGCGCCCGAAACTTCCAAGCCTGTGACGGCGCCAATGCCAAAGCCCGCAGCCGTGCCTGTGGCTCCTCCGGCAGCCGCACCTTTGGCTCCTCCTCCAGTACCCGCACCTGCACCCGCACCCGCAGCAGTGGCCACGTCGGCGGTGACGGCGCCAGCACCTGCGGCTATCACGAGCGGCGGTATCAACATCAAACCCGAGATGCCAAAACCACTGTTTGCGGGAACCCCGCTGCCAGACAACAGCCCGCCGCCAAATCTGGAGAAACCAGGCAACCCGATTTTGGAGTATAAAGTACCCGAGGGCGTGGCGCTGCTCTCCAAAGGCAAGCCAGTGACATCCAGCGACACTGCTCCCCTGCCCTCCGGCAGCGCGGAATCTCTCGCCCTGATCACTGATGGCGAGAAGCAGGGCGACGACGGCTATTTTGCCGACCTCCTACCCGGCAAGCAGTGGGTGCAGATCGATCTTGGCGAATCAAAGGAAATCCATCTCCTCTGGCTCTGGCACTTTCACAAGCAGGCGGTCATCTATAAGGATGTGATCGCTACCGTCAGCGATGACCCCACCGGCGCCAAATCAACGGTCGTGTTCAACAACGATTTTGATAACAGCGAGGGGCTAGGCGAAGGGAAAGATGTGTCGTGGATCGAGACCAACAATGGCCGCGCCATCCCGGTCAGCGGAGTAAAGGGCCGCTACGTGCGCTTCTATTCCAGCGGCAGAAACATCGACGATACCAATCAATACATCGAAGTCGAGGTCTACGGGAAGTAACCCCGCCTCCGCAAAGTCAATTTTTTCAAACAGCCGGGTCGCAAAACCCGGCTGTTTTTTATGCAAATTGCCCCCGGAGGACTCTGCCGTCCCAAATCTAATCCATACCGGATCCATTTCCCATCGAATCTTCATCCCAAGGCGCAGGAAAATTGAACACAGGGGAAAGCAGGGAGGTCAGAGTGGAACGACTACTTACGCATGACCAGCACAGACCCAGACACCATCCAGATCCACGCCTTGGGCATTTCTGCCTTCATAGGGGTGCCGGATGAAGAGCGTGCGCGCCCTCAGCGGCTGGAGCTGGACCTCGTGCTCATACCCAAACGGCCCCTCAGTGGACTGGGTGATGCTATTCACGGCACAGTGGACTATGGCGCGGTGGCAGAGCATTGCCGGGACCTAGCCCTGTGCCGGCCCCGGGCGCTCATAGAGACTCTGGCGGAGGATCTGTGCGCCGCGCTTTTGAATCATTTTCCACTGCAATCAATCACAGTAACCGTGCGGAAATTCATCCTGCCTGACTGCGGCGCGGTCTCCGTTTCCCTGACCCGCCGCCCTTGACCTTATCCCGCCCCATGGCCACCATCGCTTTCACCATGACTTCTCCGGAGCTGACCGCGCCCGCCGCCCCGTCCGCGCTCACCGAGCGTGAACAGGATCGACTGATGGTGGAGCGCGCCCAAAGCGGTGACAGCCGTGCGTTTGATTCTCTGGTCTTGAAATACTCCGCTCGGCTTTACGCGACGGTCTATCACATGACCGCGCACCGGGAGGACGCTCATGATATTCTGCAGGATGTTTTCGCACGCGCCTACCGCAGCCTCCCTAGATTCCGCGGGGAAAGCGGCTTCTACACCTGGATCTACAGCATCGCCGTGAATATGACGATCAATTTCCTGAAGCGCCGCGACCGGCATCGCGGGATGAGCCTGGACGACCTAGATAATGGCATCCACAGTGATGCGGAGTTCCTCGCGCTAACAGCCACCAGCGATCCCGTCAGGGAGGCCGGCCTTTCCGAGCTGCAGCAGCAGATCAACGCAGCCATGCAGCAACTCAGCCCCGTGCACCGTGCAGTCGTTACCATGTTCGACGTCCAGGGTCTCGCGCACAGCGAGATCGGCCGGGCGCTCGGGGTGAGTGAAGGTACGGTGCGCAGCCGCCTCCATTACGCCCACCGCCAGCTCCAGGGTCTCCTGGCAGACTACCTCAAGTGATCTATCTTTCCCTCAAGGCTATGAACAAGGATGAACAACTGAACCGCCTCCTCCGCCTCAAGCGCTATGAGTTGCCTCAAGAGGATTTTGCCGCTGAATTCCTCGACGCTTTTCACCGCCGACAACGATCCGACCAGCTGAAGCGCAGCTCGCTGAGCCTCGTGTGGGAGCGGGTGGTCACTTGGCTGGAAGGCCTGCGGAGACCCGTCGTGCTTTATTCACTGGCCGGAGCATATGCCAGCCTGCTGCTCCTGGGCTGGCTCTGGCCCAGCGCCCAGTCCAGCACGCCGGCCTCCCTTGTTATCACGCGCCCTGCTCCCCAGCCAGTCGTGGTGTTGATCCAGCCTCAGTCCGGGACGGCGGAGAGCATGCCGGTTTCCAGTGGTGGCAATGGGGCGCTGAACGTCCCTCCCGGCAAGCGGCGGCTCATCGACGAGCCCGTCAAGCCAGCTGAAGGAATAAAGCACCTGGATTAAACACGGAAACGGTGTGACCGCCGGTCACCCCCCCCCGGAAACAGCGATTCGAGTAGTCAAGATGGCTTGGTGCCTTGGTTCACAAGGCCTATTGACTCGCAGTGGCGGCATTAGATACATACATAGATAGATAGCCCGCAAACAGCAATTGGTTGCTTGGATAGCGGCTCTATTCCGGAACTGGATCGTCCCGTTTGACAGCTTTGCCCTCCCACGTGGCCTCGTCCTGGACTTCGTCATAAGTCAGGATCCTGCTGGCGCTGTTGGCAGCGGGAGGCAGATCGATTTTTGGCAGCCACTTTTTGTGCTCGGCGATGATGGCAGCGTGTTCCGGCCGGGCGGCGAGATTGGTCCATTCGTTAGGGTCATTCTGCATGTCATAGAGTTCCTCCGTGCCATCAGCATAGTGGATGTAGCGCCAACGCTCGCTGCGGATCCCGTGGTTGCCCTGGTTATGACTGGTGATGGCCGGGCGTTCGCGTTTGGCAGTGGCGTCCCTGAGCTGCGGCGCGAGACTGAGGCCTTCAATGTCATCACGCGGAGGCAGGCCGGTGAGATCGATCAGGGTGGGATAAACATCCATCAATTCCACTGGCTGAGTGCAA
>JAYVJI010001049.1:0-3149 GCA_043769435.1 Verrucomicrobiota bacterium | reverse complement strand
TCGCCGTGGATGCCTGCATTGTCCGCACCGACCCATGGCTCACCGGCTGGCTCTATGCCGTCCACGGCGAGCCGGAAGCGGATCACCTCTCGGCCCAGGAATACATCACCCACCTCAGCGGCATCATTGACCGCATGGCAGAGGAGCGCCACGGCGCGGAATAACGGCGTGCCATTCCTGCCGGGGTGGATGCCAGACTGATTAATGGGCAAGGTGCGGGACTTCTGCCGGACCTGATGTCTCTCCTTGGCTCGGGCTCGTTTGTTTGGGAGACATCACATCGGTCAGGAGGAGCGCGCCTATGATGACGGCGAGCGCGATGCGATAGTACCCAAACGGGGTGATGCCTCTACGCTGGAGAAAGCCTACCATCCATTTCACGGAAATAATGGCGGTGATCCATGCCGCGAGAATGCCGATGATCATGACCGGAATGCTGTAGTTCGCCAGCAGTGCGGGATCTTTCACAAACTTCAGGGCCTTATAACCGGACGCTGCGGTGAGGGTGATCATGCCCAGCAGAAAACTGAACTCCACCGCCGCCATCATATGCAGACCGCAGAGCAGGCCGCCAACGATGACGACCAGGCTCCGGCTGGTCCCGGGCCACATAGCCAAACATTGGATGAGCCCGATGCACAGCGCCATGCGCACGGTGATATCTGAAATGGTTTTGCCAGAGCTTTTGGAAGCCGGTCCCGCATTCCGCCGGAACCATGCGACCGCAAGAATGGCGATGCCGCCCACAAACCACGCCGTCACTGTGGGCCATAATCCGGTGAGCAAGGCCTCGATTCTCTTGTCAAAAATCAACCCGAAAACAGCTGCCGGCAGGAACGCTAGCAGCAGATTCCGCAGCAACACCAGACCCTCGGGACTCTTGCCCAGCAATCCATCAATAACGCCCCGCCAGCGTGAAAAGTAGAGCCCGAGCACTGCAAAGATAGCCCCCGCCTGAATCACTACCGCAAAGGCTTTCCCGGCGTCATCGTCAGGGATGCCGAGGATGCGTTGTGTGAGAAGTATGTGTCCCGTGGAGCTAACGGGAAGATATTCCGTCAGCCCTTCGACGACGCCGATAATGATAGATTGCCACCAGGTCATGAGTCGGGGTCAATCCACCGGGACACTGGAGAGGCAAGGAGGAATCCTGTGTATGTAGCGTTCGATCGTAAACGAATACGCATGGCGGGCATCGGCAGGATGGTTCTCGCTCCCGCCCAGCAGCCAGTCGTCATCCAGTGTGGGAAAATGCACCTGTCCTTGGAAAATAGCACGGACTGTGGTGAGCCAAACCTCAGAGGCGACAGGCAGGGCTGCTGCGAAAACCTGTCCGCCGCCCAGCACCATCAAGCGATCCGCTCCGCCGTCAGCTGCCAGTGACCGGGCCTGCGGGATCGATGCCACCCGGATGCCCGAGCCCGGGGTGAGCGCCCGATGGCTGAGAACCAGCGGGTGATGATCCAGCTGAAACCACCCCTGCATTTGCTCCCATGTCTCCCGCCCGAGCAATAGCCAGCGACCGGCGCACTGCGCTCTGAAGTGCTGTATGTCATCGGGCAGGTGCCATGGGATGCGGCCATTTTGAGCAATAACGCGGTTTTCACTCATGGCAGCGATAATGTGGAGCGGGATCATGGAAAAATAGGCGGCGCAGGTTGCGCGATAGGACCCATACGCAGAATACGTTAATAGAGCCTTGCCCGGATTTATCAACAATGCTTAATATTATCCACGCCCCAGCTTGATCCACTGATCAACCGATCCACTGATCCACAATTCCCGTATGATCCGTCAGACCATTTCCCTCAGCTTCATGACCAGCCTTTGCGCCATCGGTCAGGAGAAAATCACATACCAGGATCACGTCAGGCCTATCCTGGAGAACCGGTGTCTGAACTGCCACAGCTCGGATAAGAAGAAGGGCGGGCTTGATCTTTCCACCTTTGGTGCTGCCATGGCAGGTGGAAGTGGAGGACTCAATCTTGAACCGGGTGACTCCGCCGCGAGCAAGTTTTACCAGGTGATCGCCCACACGGCGGAACCTTTTATGCCGCCGAAGGCCGATAAGCTCCCGGAGGCGGAAATGGCCGTCATCGCTAAATGGATCAATGGAGGGTTGCTGGAGACTGCCGGCTCTTCCGCCAAGGTGAAGAAGAAAGCCGAGTTCGGCATGAGCGCCGGTGCAGATGCCGGGAAGCCCGACGGTCCGCCGGCTATGCCGGAGCACCTCCTGCTCGATCCAGTAGTCGCTCCACCGAGGCCTAGTGCCGTGACCGCCATGGCCCACAGCCCGTGGGCTCCGGTGGTCGCGATCGCAGCGCCCCGCCAGGTACTTCTTTATAATACCACGACCATGGAACTGGTCGGCGTCCTCGCCTTTCCCGATGGTGGATTTGCCGACAGCATCAGCTTTTCCAGAAACGGCGCGCTAGTGGTCGCGGGCGGTGGCATTGCCGGGAAAAAAGGAATTGTGGCCGCGTGGGATGTGAAGACCGGAAAGCGCGTCATCACAGTTGGGGAGGAGTTTGATAGCGTGCTCGCGTCCGACATCACGCCGGACTATAAAAAAATCGCCCTTGGTGGCCCATCCCGGAAGGTCCGTATCTACGATACCGCCAGCGGTCAGAAGCTCAGCGAGATGAAAAAGCACACCGACTGGGTCACAGCCGTGGCCTTCAGCCCGGACGGCGTGCTCCTGGCTACCGGCGACCGGAATGGAGGATTCTACGTTTGGGAATCCGCCACGGGAGGGGAATTTTATAACCTGAAAGGGCATGACAAGCGCATCACCGCTGCTGCGTGGCGCGCCGACAGCAATGTCGTGGCCAGCGCCAGTGAAGACGGAAATTTCATCTGGTGGGAAATGCAAAACGGCACCCAGGTGAAAAAAGTGGCCAGCCATGGCGGCATCCTCTGCGCCAGCTTTGGTCCGGACGGCAGCATGGTGAGCGGCGGGCGTGATGGCCATGTCCGCGTCTGGGATACCGGCGGCACACAGAAGCGGGACTGGGTGCCATCCGGCGGAGCTATGGTGCTGAGGGCCATGTTTGATCATGAGGGGAAAAAAGTGATCACCGGATCGTGGAATGGCGACATCAAATTATGGGATGCGACGAAGGACGGCCCCGAGGTGGGCTCACTGACAT
>JAYVJI010001048.1:0-3016 GCA_043769435.1 Verrucomicrobiota bacterium | reverse complement strand
TAGAAATTCCGCAGCTCCAACGGAGCGTTCCGATATCAGCGTAGCCCGCAGGGCTATGAAACGGTTAGAAATTCCGCAGCTCCAACGGAGCGTTCCGATATCAGCGTAGCCCGCAGGGCTATGAAACGGGACGTGTCGCGTACATCAGGTCTGAAAGACCGATGGATGGCGGTGTGGACATTTCCGTCATGCAGATACTAGCCTGCGGAACCGGTTCGCACCCGGATCAGGGGGAATCCGGCACCGCCTCTTCGCAGCGGGCACACAGCCAGAGGAGATCGCTGAGCCGGTTTAACCACGGGACAACGTGGTCCGGCGCATCATCAAGTCCGACAACCGCCCGCTCTGCGCGACGGCAGACGCACCTAGCCATTTCGAGCCAGGCTGGAGCCGGGCGTCGGTCCGCGCCGGGTGTGGACCAGCCGGAGAATCCGTTAGTGAATTCGCTTTCCAGCATCACGACCTCGGCTCCTAGGCGCTCGGTTTCGCTGGCAGTCACCATGCGGAATCCCTGCGCGGCATAGCGATCCATGGCGCTGCGGCCTGCGGAAATCATCCCCATCAGTCCGACAAGATCGTGCTGCGCGCGGGCAATGATTTCGCGGATATCGGCTCGCATCAGGTGAACCCGTGCCAGGCCGAGAGCGGCGTTGAGTTCATCCGCTTCTCCGGCAGCAGCGATGCGAGCGTCGCACTTGGGGACCCGGTTTCCAAAAAGCAGGCCGGTGGAACCGTCATCTCCCCGTTTCGTTGTGATGGATGTCATGCGATTATTACTACGCGTTCGCCGGCGCTGTGGAAGCATCAATCCACTCCAAAGCTTTCCCGTAGCTGCACTGTTGTAAAAAATGGCCCAGTCTGGCAGGCACCGGCCTGGGCTGCGCGGCTTCCCACGCGGCGATGGCTTCGCTGACAGCCTTCAGCGCGTCGAAATGCCCACCACTGTCCCGGTCACGCCAGTCGTGGTCGGCTATCACTTCCAGCCTGTGGCGCAGCATGGAGGCGAGAGGGGCATAGTCGGGAGAATAGTTGGGCGATTGGGTGGGCGATGTCATCATACTGGTGATGCTCCAGCCCTTCGCTTTTGCAATGGCGAGGGACATTATGGGGATTCTCATCTACTTTTGAGTTGTGAAAATTGTGAATTGTGTAATTATTAGGATTATGAAGGTATTTCTATCGCTTCCCGCCTGTTTGTTTCTAAGTCTTGCCGCTGCAAGTCTGGCCCCATGCCATGCCGCGACCAAAAAGGCGAAAGCTGCGAGGGCCAACACCAAGCCAAGCTCGCAGGCCGCCAAAAACGCCGATAGCGGGAAGACGGTGGAAATCTACCTGACCGCGCAGATGAATCTTTTGAGCATACTGGACCGGTATGCCTCTACGCTGGCCGGTGCGGTGGATAGGAGCAGCGCAGAAAATGCGGCCGCCAGTATTGCCAACATAACTAAAGAGGTGATTGTGGCCGGCGAGGACATTGTAAAACTGGGCCGCCCGAGCCCGGACATTGAGGCGAAGCTGATGATGAATCAGGACCTGATAGCGGCCAGTAGAATGGTGGCAGAACACACCAAAGCAGCGGTGACCGGCATCGCCGCGAATCCCGAAGTAAGGCCGGTGGTGGGGCCTGCAGTGCAGCAGTTTCAGGCGGCTCTGAACAGGCTGCAACAGACCGCCGAAGATCCACAGGCTCCCAGTGCTGCGGCCACCGCGCCCGCTGGTGCTGCTGGGGGAAATCCGGTCGATCCCGTAGTGTCCGGCAGCAATCCTTTCGCGGGTGCCCCCGCGCCCACTCCTGAGCCTGTGCCGCCGCCCGCGCCACCTGCTCCGGCCGGCGGCGGGAATTGACCGCTTCCTGCCGGGTAAGCATATGGGATGAAATGCATCTCTCAACCCTCAACGTCCTGAAACCCGGCGCAGTCCCCATTCCAAGGCGTTGCGGGCATCGTCCCAGCGGGCGTTCCCGGACTGCGAGTGCAGCTGCACGAGAATGACTCCCCGGCCATTCCGGGCTGCTGATGAGATGAGACAAGGCCCAGCGGCATCGGTATACCCGGTTTTCAAACCGTTGCAGGCAGACATTTTTTCCAGCAGGTGATTTGTGGCTTTGAGGGCGATGGTGCGCCCGGAGCCTGTCCGGAACGTGTAATTTCTCATCGCGGCAGCGCGGCGTATGAACCCGCTATGATAGGCAGCGCGCGCACAAATGGCCATGTCTGCGGCAGTGCTGTGCTGGCCGGATGCAGGCATTCCGTGTGGATTGGCAAAGTAAGAGGAGCGCATGCCCAGCTGCCGCGCTTTGGCATTCATCATCTGCATGAATCTGGCCTCGGTGCCGCCGACATCGCGGGCGAGCGCCTGGACCATATCGTTGGCGCTCTTCACTAGGCTCGCTGTGAGCAACTGGTGGCGGGTCGCCGTGTCCCCGGCTCGAAAAGCGCTCACGGTCACCCCGCCGCGGCCTACCGCTTTATCTGAAGGCTGAATGAGCACTCGTTTAGCAAGGTTTCCCTGGTCCAGCACCACCAGCGCCATGAGCAGCTTCTGTGTGCTGGCCACTTGGCGGGGCGTATGGGCATTGGACGCAGCGAGAGTTGCGCCCGTTCCGGCATCTACGAGGATATAACTGGAGGATCTCACCTGCGGCCCGCGGCCCGGCAAGGCACCGCTGTAGCCTGGCCGGCGGCTGGCCGGAGCAGGCCCGCCAGCACAGGCTCCTAACAATATGCTCAGGCAAACAACGGAAAAGATGGCAGGCAGTCGGGTGGTCATGGCGGCGGAAAATGGAAATGGGAAAAGGTAACGGTGGCAATTGGGCCTCTGTTTTACCTAATCTTTCCGGAAGATCAAGCTCCAAGGTAGATCGGATAGATCTTAGAATAGAACTTAGAACTTAGATCTTACACCTACTCGCTTTTGCTATGCCTCTGCGCCTCGACCCCAGTTACGTTAGCGGTCGGCTCCGAGGCGGCAGATCGTCTGGAACTCTGCGGCGGTGACCGGTGTGATGCTGAGCCGG
>JAYVJI010001047.1:0-2977 GCA_043769435.1 Verrucomicrobiota bacterium | reverse complement strand
GGCGCTTGGCGATAGGCTTGCAAAACAGATGTGGCTGGAGCATTCCGCCGGCGACATCATCGAGCGTGATGATCAGATGATGTGCCGTCACCGTCGCATAGAGATTGTCATAACGATCCAGCAGGCGCAGAGCAGCGGCGGTCGTGATGTGCTCCATGACTATCCGCAGCCGGGGATGCCGCGAGGCGAGCTGTTCATAGACCGGCAGAAACTCCTGCTCCCGGTCCATGACGAATCCGCTGGTCTCACCGTGAACCAGCAGCGGGATTCCTGCCTCCTGCATGCAACTGAGCACCGGGCCAGCGGCCTCGATACTGCGCAGTCCTCCTTCACTGTTAGTCGTCACGCCATGCGGGTAGAGCTTCACCGCAAAAAGCTCCCGGCCGAGCGATGTGATCGCAGGCTCGATGCCGGACTGGAGAAAGAGGGTCATCAGTGGATTGAAGTGCGCCGCATGTTCACCACACGCCGTGAGGATCCGTTCCCGATAGCTGCGAAGCATGTCCGCAGTCGTGACCGGCGGCACGAGGTTGGGCATAATGACGGCACCGGCGAGGCTCGCGGCGCTGTGTGGAGCGACCATACGCAGCATTTCGCCGTCCCTGAGATGGAGGTGCATGTCGAGGGGAGAGGACAGACTGAAGGATTTGACAGAACTCATAATCTGTTCAGAGATACGGACGATCACCCGCGCGCAAGCGCTCGCCATTCACTCTATTTTGATTTTTGTCATGAATCGATTCCTCTCCAGCCGCTCGCGGCAACATTGCCTGACTGTAGTCCTCGGAGCCGCTCTGAGTCTTTCCTTTGCGCCCCTGCTCGCCGGGCAGGAAGGCGGCATGGATCAGTTGGGTAAGCTCAAGGAGCGGGCCGATGCGTTGGAGAAGGAACTGGACGCCATGAAAGAGCGCGCCAGCGCCATGCCCGCAGCTCCCGCGAAGAAGCCGGAGGCGGAAAAGTCGTCCGAGGAAAAGCCGTCCGAGGAAAAGCCCGGTGATGACAAATCCAAATCAAAAAGGGACAAAAGGGATAAAGCCCCAGAGAGAGATGATACTGTGGAGACGGACCATGTGGTCACAGCCGCAGGCCAGCGCATAGCCTACCGCGCCTCGGCGGGCACCCTAACATTGAGGAAGGCCTATGGTGAGCCTCTGGCGGATGTCTTCCATGTCTCCTATATCAGAACTGGGGAAGCCGCCGGCCCGCAGCGCCCGGTTTGCTTTTGCTTCAATGGGGGCCCGGGCAGTAGTTCCGTTTGGCTCCACATGGGAGCATTTGGTCCCCAGCGGGTGAACCTTCCCGAGGACGGCATCACGCAGCCTGCTCCTCCCTATTCTCTCACGCCGAATGAATACACGCTGCTGGGCACAGCGGATCTGGTTTTCGTGGACCCTGTGAGCACCGGCTACAGCCAGCCGGAGAAGGGTGAAAACCCTAAGCAGTTTCATGGATTCAATGAGGATGTGGAGAGTATCGGTGAATTCATCCGGCTCTGGCTAGGCCGGCACAACCGCTGGACCAGCCCGAAGTACCTCATGGGCGAAAGCTACGGAGCCATCCGTGTGAGCGGGCTGGCAAGTCACCTCCAGGACCGCTACGGCATGAACCTGAACGGAGTGATCATCGTGAGTGGATTGCTAGACTTCAAAACGCTCTCGCCCGATGAGCAAAACGATGTGGCCTATCTGACGTGGCTGCCTTCCATGACAGCAGTGGCCCATCACCACAAGAAGCTGGCCCCGGAGATGCTGGCGGATTTTCCGAGGACATGGGCGAGGGTGCGGGACTTTGTGCGGGGGGACTACGCGCGAGCGCTGCTGCTGGGCTCCAGCCTGTCCGCCGAGGAGCGGGAAAAGACCGCTGCGGAACTGAGCGCCCTCACCTCATTGCCCCGCGACTGGATCATCCGGCAAAACCTCCGCATCAGCCCGGATGCCTTCCGGAGCAAGCTGATGGAGGCAGAGGATTTGCGGGTGGGACGCTTTGATGGACGGGTCCGAGGACAAAACAGCGATCCCTCCCTGACGAATGTTTTCGGTGCCTTTTCCACGCTTATGAACATTTGGCTGCGCGATGAAAAAGGCCTGAACTACCGCACTGATAAGGTGTATGAAATCCTCAACGGGGGAGGCGTCCAGCCATGGAATTACGGTCGGGGAAATTCCTACTTTTCAGTGACCGACAACCTGACTGGCGCCATGAATGACAATCCGGCGCTGCGCGTTTTCATCGCTTGCGGCTATCACGACATGGCGACGCCGCCGGAAGGGATAGACTACAGCGTGCGTCATATGGACATTCCGGATACCCTGAGGAAGAACATTTCCTGGGGCTACTATGAAGGCGGGCACATGATGTACACCACCACGGACTCGCTGAGCAAGCTCAGCGCCGACGTGAAAGCCTTCCTCCAGAACTGAAATAGCATCCGGATCCATAATCCCCGGTCTCACCGAGGAATCCTCGGCGTGAGATTCCTGGAAAAGTCCATTGTCACGCTCAAACCAGGCTTTTATACATCGCTGCTTTTTAAGCGGAGGATGGCGGCCCGGGCACCAATGGTTGCGGCTTGCCTGGTAATCCAATCCGCGTTTGGCCGCCAACAATTCCACCACATTTTTAACCGTTCCCACAACACTTTTACTCATGAATACCACCGTCGAAAAGCTCCCGAATTGCCTTGCCAGCGTCCGTGTCGAAATCCCATCCGAAACGCGCTCAGCTGCCTATAACACGATCTTCAACACCTACGCCAGCAAGGCCTCCATTCCCGGATTCCGGAAGGGAAAAGTTCCGCGCAGCGTCATTGAGAAGCGGTTTGGTGCGGACATGGCCAAGGAACTCAACGATCGCCTTGTCAGCCTCGCCGTAGAAAATGCGCGCACCGAGCACGGCCTCAACGTGCTTGGCCTCAATAAGTTCATCCCGGGCGGTGATCTGGACTTCACTCTCGAACTGGTGACGTCCCCTGAGTTCG
>JAYVJI010001046.1:0-2704 GCA_043769435.1 Verrucomicrobiota bacterium | reverse complement strand
GGCATCGGTGTGCTGATGAATGCGCGGGGCCTCATGGAACTCATCATTATCAATATAGGCCTGCAAAAGGGCATCATTTCGCCGGAAATATTCGCCATGCTTGCGATCATGGCGGTCATCACGACACTGATGGCCAGCCCCATCTTTGAGCGACTGGTGGGGACAGGCACCTTCAAGCCTGAACTGGAGCCTGAACCATTCGAGGGCAAATCGCAGGTCGCGAGGGAGGGCGTCAAACCCACCTGAATGGAGGCTGGCGCATGTGCGCGAGCGGCTGCCGAGCCACCGCCCGCCTTACTGCCGGACTCCATCACTGGTCCACGAGGCGCGCGGATTCCTGGGCCGGCCAGTCCCGGAAGTTCCGCACCTGCCCGTGCCGTCGCACAGTGCTCAGCCGGGGCGGATCCAACTCCGCCAGCAGCCACGGCGTGTGTGCCGCAGCCCCGCAGGCCATGATGCCATCGTCTGGAAAACCCCGGTCTACCGGAGTGAAGACCCCGGCCTTCCCGGTATTCACATCCACTGCTGGCGACCACGGCGCAGCGCCGCTCAGAGGTGACTGGATGACAAAGCATTGTTGCTCCAGCGCCCGTGCGCGGCTGCTCAGCATGACCCGGTGGTAGCCGGCATCAGTGTCTGTGCAGCTGGGCACCAGCAAGATCTCTGCCCCCCCGGCCACCAGTTGCCGGGCGAGCAGGGGAAATTCCACATCATAGCATGTCAGGATGCCGATTTTTGCACCGGGGATTTGGATGACCCGCAGTTCATTACCTCCGCAGATGTTCCAATGCTCACATTCGAACCGGGTCATCATGATCTTATCCTGCGGCACACTGTGGCCATCCGGCGTGCAAAGCCATGCCCGATTGCGGCAGGTTCCGTCATCCACAATCCACGGCAGTGTGCCGGCCAAAATGCTCACGCACAGGCTCTGGGCGATGTCTGTATGTGCCCGGAGATAGGCTTCACGCATCGGCTGGATGGCAGTGATGCTGGCATTCAGATCCATGCATTTCTCATCGCTCAGGAGGCCGGTCAGTTCCATGCCGGCGTATTCTGGAAAGACCAGCAGCCCGGCCCCCGCCTCCGCCGCCTGGCGGCACAGCGTCTCCAGCCTCGCACGCCAAGCCTCCAGGTTGGCAAAGCGCTGGAGGGGATATTCACAGGCCGCGATGCATAGATTGCTCATGGAAAAGGATGTTATCAGGATGAAAGGCTAACGGTTCCGCATGGAGGCTGCGACATCTGTGAAGAACGAGACCATGCGCTGGGCAGGATCCCCTGAGATGCCGGCTTCCTCCATAGCCGCCGCCATGAGCAACAGCCAGCGCTCTGCCTCCGGCGCACCGATGGCAAAGGGCATGTGCCTCATGCGCAGCCGGGGATGCCCGCGCTCCTTCACATAGTCCGCAGGACCACCAAAACGGAAGATGATAAAGCCGGCCAGCCGCTCCTCTGCTCCTGCCATATCCTCCGTGGGATACATGGGGCCCAGCAAGTCGTCTGCCGGCACCCGGGCGTAAAAACCGGCCACCATTGCCCGCAGCCGGGGCTCGCCCACCTCTGCGTAGAGGCTCCCTACCGGATCAATCATAATTAGCGCTTTCGGCTCGCTGTTTCCGTGGACATCAGTGAACCAGCCCTGACATAACGGCGACCGGAATGCTGGCAAACCCCGCAAAGAGCAGGAACGCTATGCCCCGGGCGGTGATATCGATCAAGCCCCTGGTGCGTGCCGTCGTGATGCCTAGCGTCTGCGACAGACTGGAAAGGCCGTGGCTCAGGTGCATAAAAAGCAACGCCATGGCAATGATGTAGAACAGACTAACATACCAGACCCCGAAGCCGTCCACGACCATTTGATAGGCATTGTGATCGGCCCCAACCCAGTAGCGCGCGTTTGATGGATCATGGTAATGATTCGCCACGCCCCAGGTGTAGTGCGCGAGGTGGTAGACGACAAAAGCCAGGATCGTGAGCCCGGACAGAATCATACTGCGGCTGGCCCGGGTGGCCTTCTGCACGGTATTCACTGCATACTGAGCTGGGCGGGCGGCCCGGTTAGCCCGCGTGAGCTGCACGGTATAGACTATATGCACCACCACCAGGACCACCAGCCCCACCCGGGCCACAATGAGCAGCGGCCCGAGATCGTGCAGCTTTTTCGCATAGGCATTCATGGCATCTGCCCCCGCATAAACGAGCAGATTTCCCAAGAGGTGGGCTACTAAAAACCCCGCCAGCAGCAATCCCGTCAGCGCGACGAGGATTTTGCGCCCGATGGATGACTGGCTGAAGCGGATCAGAGACTTTAGGATGACTGGCATGATTTCATAAAGGAATACGCCGGAAAAATGCAAGGAGATGAAGGAGGAAGTTCGCGACACTGAAAATGTGGTGATCTTGGGAGCCTAGCCTTATGGGACGCGGCCAAAAACCAACATCCCATTCTGCTGGTTTTCCGCCTTCCTTCGTTCCGCATCGGTCACGGACCACGGAGGATAGGCTCGTTGCCCGCGTTTGCTGATAAATAAAAAAGTGGCGGGCTATCTCCGCTGCGCTCCGGTTCACCGCTCCTCGGAATGCAGTTCAAATCCGGAGCATATTTGGTCGTTTATTTCTGGCCGGGTCCCTCAGCTCATAACATATCTTACCTGTTGTCTGTGCTTTACTCCTTCTGTCGGGGCCGTCGACGCTGTGGGCC
>JAYVJI010001045.1:0-13098 GCA_043769435.1 Verrucomicrobiota bacterium | reverse complement strand
TGGGATGACTATGTAGTAATTTGTCGCGGGGGAAAGCCCAGAGGGCAGGGTGCTGGCGGCATTTGCCGCGACCTGCACTTCATCCCGGTCCTTGAATGGATGATAGGCTGCAGTGATGGAAGCCGTCGTGGTGATGATAGCAGAGGAATAGACTGCATCCCTCCTGACAGTGATGACGCCGCCGCCCGCTGAGGTGATGTCCAGAGGAGTGCCGCCCGCTGTTTCCGAAAGCTTCAGGGTGTTCGCGCCTGTGATGATAACAAAGTAATTCAGGCTCTGGCCAGTACCGCCGGGAAACGCCGTGGTGCTGGAGTCCAGCTGCACAAAGTCCCGCTCCGTGAAGCCATGCGGGCCGGGGCAGGTCAGCGTATCTGTGGCTGGGTCCACCGTCACCGTCTGCACGACTCCCTGCACAGAGATCGGGCGGGAGCGGTTTTGGGTATAGCGGATGGTGTCCGTCAGCGCGGGCGTATTCAGATCCAGTGTCAGCGTGGTCCCTTGGTTGAATGTGCGGCTGGTCAGCGAGAACGCCACGGGATCCGCAGGTGCCGCTGCGCCGTCGTTGGCGGTGCCGGGTGTGGTGATGTTGAAATAGGAATTCGTCCCGCCCGGTACCGGCGTGAGCAATCCGTAGGAAACGTCCGCCGTCTGCACCGGGAAGGGATTCCACTCGGAGAGGCGCGGCGTACCGCCAGGAGCACTCAGCGCCAGATACTCCCCGCCGGCGGAAAGCTGGAAGTTCGTGTGCAGCGGTTGTCCCGCTACGGCCCGGTTTTTACTGCTCGCAAAAACAACCAGATAACCTCCGGGATTCACCATCACACCGGGCGGAAAGGTCCACTTCGTCGGCAAAAGAATATCGTCAGTGAGATGATATCCGCCCAGATCTATGGCGGTCGCATCCGGATTGTGGATTTCGATCCAGTCCGGCCTGAGCAGGTCTTCATCCATGATCCCGGTCTGATTACTGGCGAGAAATTCCGTGATGAGAGGTGCGGCGGTGACCGCAGGCACGGTCAGGAGTAGCGCTGCCGCGGCGAAATAAGGGAGGTGTATGCTCATGAAATTAACAAATAGAAATTCATAAATACGAAAAGCAGCCACTTCCCGTCAAGGTTCAAATTGCACAGCTCCGGAAAATTATGGAAAATCATGAAAACCCGGCGTTCGGAGTTCCATCAACGAACTTCGAAAGCAGCTGAACTACACAATACGGAAGCATTCCCCGTGGAAATTCGCTGCAAATTCCTTATTCACCAGTATGCGAACGAGTCCATGAATACGCCGAATCACTGCCCCCACTGCTCTGCACGGCTCCCTGCGGGGACGCCGGGTGACTTGTGTCCGCTCTGCGTGCCGGAGGATGAGGTCGGCGAAAGCGGGCGGGTGTTGGGCGATTGCGAATTGTTTGAAGAAATCGGGCGCGGCGGGATGGGCGTGGTTTGGCGGGGGCGGCAGCGTGGGCTGGATCGCGAAGTGGTGGTGAAGACCCTGCCCGGCGGCGATCTTGCGGGCGTGGAAGCGCGCGCGCGTTTCCACACCGAAGCCAAGGCTGCGGCGCGGCTGCGGCATCCGGGCATCGTCGCCGTCCATGAAGTCGGCGAGGCGGATGGTATGCCGTATTTTATAATGGAATACATCCGCGGGGGAACGCTCGCGAATGATCAACCACGCCAGCCGAAAACCGGGGCCCGGCTCCTGCGCGATGCGGCGCTGGCGGTGGCACACGCGCATGAACACGGCGTGCTGCACCGCGACATCAAGCCGACGAACATTTTAGTCGAACCTAGCCCGGAGGGCGGGACCGCCATGGTTACGGACTTCGGCCTAGCCAAGCTAACCGATGCCGAGAGCAGTCTCACCATGAGTGGTTCGGCGGCGGGCTCGCCAGCCTACATGTCGCCCGAGCAAGCGAGCGGCATGGATAGCACGACGGCGACCGACGTTTATGGCCTGGGGGCCACGCTCTATGCCGTGCTGACGGGTCGGCCGCCGCACGCGGGAGCGAGCCTCGCCACCGTGCTCGCGCTGGTCCAACGTGAGGAACCGCTGGCTCCCCGACTGCTGAATCCCAGCATCCCACGCGACCTCGAAACGATCTGCCTGCGGTGCCTGGAAAAAGTGCCCGCACGTCGCTACCGCAGTGCCCGGGAATTGGCAGAGGATTTGACGCGCTTCCTCCATGATGAACCAGTGCTCGCACGGCCAGTAGGAACACTGGAACGCACGGTCCGTTACGCGCGGCGGCATCCATGGAATGCCGCAGCCATCTCCTTGGCGCTACTAATGGTGGCCGGCGTGATCGCGATCCTAGCCTGGCGGAATATGACCGAACGCCGCCACAATGCAGACCTCGCTCGCGAGCAAGTTGCGACGCGCCTCGCCTTACTCCAGACCCAACTCGGAGAGGCCCGCGCCGTGATCCGCCTGCGCCAGCACGACAGCCGTCCCCGCGCGGAAGCCATCCTGAGCAAGGTGCTGGCGGCGAATCCGCCCACCGAGTCGCGCGATACGGCGCGCGACCTTGGCTTTGCCGCAGCAGCATTGCCGACGGCCCGTATGGTGCCCCTGCCGGGTGAGGGCGTGGCGATTGATGATTGGACCATGTGCACGGGCGATCTCGCGCGGAACCGCTGGGCGCTCGGCAGCTATCGCGGGCCTATCCATGTTCGGTCATTGGAAAACGGCGAGGTTTTATCCGGGATCGAAGTCGCCCCGCGCGTCGTGACCGCGCTCATCGGATTCAGTCCCGGCGGACGTTGGCTGGCCGTGCGGCATGGCGAGGAACTCGGCATCTGGGATACGATGGATGGTGCCAAGCATCCCTCCTTCGCCGCCCACGCGTGGGGCGCGGGCCGCTCATTTGGATTTGGCAAGGTGGCATTCACACCCAGCGACGATGCGGCCTTGTGGCAGGATGGTGAGGCACTGGTGGCCACGGCCTTGCCCAGTGGAGCAGAACTCGCCCGATGGCCTGCGGTGGCGGGTGCGCTGGCCTTTGAACCGGCTGGAAAATGGTTCGCTTTTGCCCTCGCCGGTCATGCTTCGGTAGAGCTTCGGAGTTGGCCGGATGGCGCCGCTGTCCAAACCTATGCCGGGCTTTTCCCGCGTCCGCTCTGCGCGCTGGCGGTGTCCCCTAATGCGCAGCTTTTCGCCGGTGGGGACCTCGCTGGGCGGGTCACCTTATGGCGACGCATTGGCGCTGTGGAATCGCTCATCGGATTGCGTGGGCATGGCGAGGCGGTGCGGGCCTTGGAATTTTCCAATGATGGCAAGTGGCTCGCCTCCACCGCAAATGATGGCACCATGCGCGTCTGGGATTGTGCCGTCGGCGCCGAGCTGCTGACGGTGCCTTTCGATGCCGGATGCCTGCGCTTTTCGACCGACGGCCACCGCATCGGAGCTGGCGTCGCAGGCGCGAGGCTCGGCTATGTCGAGATCGAGCCGTCGTCCATACTACATGGCTTTCGTCCGCCGAATTTACCTCGCACACCGCAAGTGCTTTCGTTTGCCCCTAATGGAAAATCGCTCGCTTTCCTCACCACCGACGGCGTCGGCAGCGTCGCCGTGCCGGGCGGCGAAGCGCTAGCAGACTTCGCCGCCGAGGGCGCGATCAGCGTTCGCGCGGTTGCCGGCGGAGTCGTCACCGCATCAAGAGAGATTCTTCATCACACTGAAAAAAGCGCGGCTGTTATTGTCCCAGGCGATACCCTCGCGAAATGGGGTTGGGACGCGCTTACCGCAAGTGCCGATGGGCAGTGGCTAGCAGCTAGCGATACCGCTGGGGCTCGCATTGCCCTCTGGCCCGCGGACTCGGCACATGTCCCTGCGGAGAAAAAAGTGCGTTTTATTACCGGCGACTCCGACCTCGGGGCCGGCCCTATCGCCCTTTCACCGGATGCTGCCCTAGCCGCCGTAGCCTTTCGTTACGAGCCCGGTCTGCGCATCATCAAGACGAGCGATGCCAGCGAACTCCGGCGTATCGATCTCCCACCGCGGTGCGCCATCTCATGGAGTCCGGATGGCCGTCAGCTAGCCGCCTGTGGTCCCCAGCATTTCCTTTGGGAGACCGCGACATGGCAGCGCAGGGCGCTCCCGCACCTCGCGGCAAATCAACCACCCGCCGGGGCCGTCGCATTTTCTCCGCTGAAAAACGGCGCGTCACGTCTGTTAGCGCTGGTGGAGGACAATGCGCGAATTGTCCTCTTCGACCTAACAACATCCGCGATCGTCGCCCGGCTCGAGTCTCCAGAAGCTCGATCGATCTACCGCTTGGAATTTTCGCCCGATCATCGCTGGCTGGGGGCCGCCACGGCCGGCGGCGCCGTGCTCTGGTGGGACCTAGCGAAGGCTTGCCCGGAACTGTAAAGGCCGGGCATTTTCAAAAAAACGGCTCTCGCTGACACTCGCGGGAGACTATTTATTCCCTTGGTTCCGTCTCCCCGCCGGCCAATCTCTCAAAACCAAAACCACCGGAAGGGAGGGCGGCGAGGGGTTCCTTTCGATTTAGCAGGCAACGTCCAAACCCTCTCGGTGTGTCCCTGCACTGGAGGCGCCCTTGGAACCCCCGGCAGCCTCCACTCCACCGATGTGCAGTACATTAACCGTAAAAAGCCTTCGATCCGCCATGGCATGACTGCGCCAAACCCAATTTTCTCCCAAAGAATCAGGATTTTTCTGTAGAATTCACCTTCAACAGTCCCAAACTTTTGAAATTCAGTCCAGGTGGAACCCGCCTGACCAACCCGGCGGCGATACCTGTAAAAAAGCGCTCCAGCCTGCTTCCCATAAGCCTTCGAGACCGTTCACGCCATGTGTTATGCGCCCCGTTCAAAAGTTTTTTTTGTCATCCGAAGAAAAAATCTTGCCCTTTGCCTCGATTTCTCGCATAAATAATGAAACATCCTCTCCTAAAAACCGAATACTACTTTAGTCCGACTCATCTCCACACGCCATACCTCCAAAAAACACTCAAAATCTGTCAAATTTTTCATTTGCTCTCTCGAACACTCTCACCTATAAATCATTCACTCCATCCACAAAACTATGAAACGCATCGCACTCTCCATCCTGCTGGCATCCTCAATGTTGGCTACTGTCGCGGAAGCTCAGTCCTCTTCCACCCCCATTATCGGTTACTATAAAATCGGTGTCAAGGCTGGGACCACTGCATGGGTTTCCGGTTTTGTCGCCAAAAAGGACTTCCAAGGAGCCGCCACCTCCATCGCATCCGCTGCCAACAGCACCATTACCCAGACCGGGGCAGGGTGGACTCCAGGCGCTTTCAACCTGCACTACGTCGAGATACTCACAGGCACAAATGCAGGCCTTATTCTTGATATCGTCTCCAACACAGCCTCCCAAGTTGTGGTTCGTGGGGCCACTGCCGCCTTTGGTGTCACCGGCACGCCAACTTACGCGATTCGGAAACACGCTACCTTCAATACATTGTTCCCGGGCGGTGGGGGGCTGAGCACATTTTCAGATTTGATCTCGTTGGAAAATAGCAATGGTACTCAAACTGTTGCCCTCTACAACGGGCTAAATTGGGAGGACGCCATCACTCCGGGAGTCAATATGAACAACACCATCGTTTATCCCGGCCAAGGTATTTCGATAATTGCGAGTGCTGATGCTCAAGTCACCTTTGGCGGCAATCAGATTTCTTACGTGAAGACTGGACCTACAAGAATCCCGCTTTATGTGGATGGAGTCAATTATGTTGGTTCGGTGAATCCTTTGGTTGCCACTGCGCCAGCAGATCCAATATTCTCCACCTTGGGGGTTACCACTGCTCTCAATTATGGCTTGAAGGATTCTTTGTCACCGTTCACTGATTTGGCTGCTGTTTTCTCCATTGATGGCAATTTTGATAACACTGATGTTCTTTTCTCCAATGGGACAAATGTCATTGATGGCGTTGGTGGTGTTGCTGTTCGCGATACGCTCCCGATCAGAAATGGCACTGCGATACAAATTATCCCTGCCGCAGATGTTCCTGCCTTCCTGCTGCCCCAAACCTTCACTTCCAACTAACGTTTGGAGCCAAATAGTTTTGATGTAAAATATTTAACTCAACATAAAACATGAATAAATTCGTTCTTCCCATTCTTATTGCCTGTGCAGCATCCGCCAGCGCAGCAACCATCTCGGTTCTCGCAGGCAACCCTATACAGACTATCAAAATTAGCAGTGGAGAGTTTATACCCACCAACTCTGCTATTCAAGTTGGATTCTTCAGAGGCTTTATCGATAATGTGGAGACACGCAGGGCGCTAAGCGATCCAACCCGTGCAGTTCTCGATTATGTGAACAGCAACTTTGTGCCGCTGGGCGTTCCCAATAGCCCGGCCTTGGCTGCTGTGACCAACGCTGGTTTCGGTTCCCCCTCATCTGTGGCGATAACCACTTCTAATAGTTCTATTGGTGGAAGTATAACAAGCACTGCTGGAGGCAATCCTTTGACGTTTGCTTCCGGCGCTGCCAATGCATTGACAGCTGGTGGAGTGAATCGTGGAACACGCTTGTTTCTGGTCATCTATAATAACGCTGATCCTGCCTTGGCCACGGAGCTTGGGATTTACAGCGCCGCAACAGGAGCCGGCCCCACGGGAACCGCTTGGGCAGTACCAACCAATACCAGCACCGTTACGTCCATGGTCCTTTCAGGCATTGATGATCCTACAGAGGTGTTCCGTGGCTCCCTTGGCTCCCTCGTTCTTGCTCCGATCGTCCCAGAACCGACCGTAGCCATGTCAGGCCTTCTCGCTGTGGGCCTGCTGCTAGGTCGTCGCCGCCGCGCATAACGTCTGCAGATCCGGATTTAGTTATCATGGGCACTGGCGCAAGCCAGTGCCCTTTTTTGGAGTTTTGGGGATAGGACACCTGCATCCAGTTTGGCGCGCCCATGCCGAGATTATCGCCTCCGCCCCGCAGGGGCGGAAACAGTTTGGTTTTCGGGTAGCCCTTTTGTGCCGCGTCGTTGCGGCTACCCGGTTGGTTTCGGACGACAATAGTGTCTCAGTCTTTCCGGCGTGCTTATGATCTGCGAGCCATGCCGTGATGATTGGCGCGATTCGGCGGATGGCGAAAGCGCAACTGACGCCATACTCGGGACGCTCATCGCCAAGCTGTTTTTTTTGGGGGGGTGAACGCGCCGTGATGTTCTTAAATCTTAAATCTTAAATATAAGGCGAGAGGAACACAGTGCGTCTCGCCTGTGTTGGCCAGCGGTCATCTTGACCGCTTCTCATCGCGGTCGAGACGACCGCGAGCCGCCACAGCCAAGATGGCCGTGTTCCGCTACATCACGGCGCGGTCACACCCTTTGAGGGGGCCGACTGATGCGGGATTCTCGGCTGTGGCAATCACGTCGAAGATGACCAACGTATCATTCGGAGGACGTGCCGGAGGCACGTCAAGCAGTCGCAGAGCTGCTTTGGCTCCGCGCTCTCCATCGATTTTGCATGAAGCGTCGTTCCTCTCTTTCCCACTTGCCGTGCGTGGAGGTGAATGAGACTGCGGCGCGCTATGGCTACCACGCCCGACATTCCTGCTGATCTCAACATCGCCCGCACCGCCGAACTCGCCAGACTTAAGCTGACGCCGGAGGAATGCTCAAGCTATACTGAGCAGCTTAGCCGCATCCTCGCGCATGTGGCGCAACTGGCTGCTGCCGACACTGCCGGAGTGGAGCCCACCGCACATCCCATTGATGCCTACGATGTAATGCGGGCTGATACAGCCCGGCCCGGATTGCCCGTGGAACTCATGATGGCGAATGCACCGCGCCGCGTGGGTGATCAAATTCTCGTTCCTAGGGTTGTCGAATAGCAGTCTTGTTGAATAACGTTATGTCCGCACCGCTTCATACCCTGTCCATCACCAGCCTCCGGGCCTTACTGCGCAGCGGGGAAATTTCCTCCGCAGACATCATCCGCAGCGTGGATGCCGCCATCGCAGAAAAAGATCCCGCCATCGGGGCCTACCTCAGCCGGGACACTGCTGCGGCTCTGGCTGCTGCGGAAAAGGCGGATCTCTCTCTGCCGCTGGGCGGCATACCCATCGCCATGAAAGATGTGCTCAGTGTCGCAGGTCAGCCAGCGGGCTGCGGTTCCAAAATGCTGGCGGGCTACACCGCTCCTTATGATGCCACCTGTGTCGCCCGCCTGCGTGCCTCCGGAGCCATCCCTTTTGGGCGGGTTAATATGGATGAATTTGCCATGGGCTCCTCCACGGAAAACTCCGCTATCCAGATCACGCGGAACCCCCATGACCTCAGCCGCGTGCCAGGAGGGTCCAGCGGAGGCTCCGCCGCCGCCGTCGCGGCCTGCACAGCCATCGCCTCCATCGGCACAGATACCGGCGGCTCCATCCGCCAGCCAGCCAGCTTTTGCGGCATCGTGGGGCTGAAGCCTACCTACGGCCGGGTGTCACGCTATGGTCTCGTAGCCTATGCCTCCTCACTGGATCAGCCCGGGCCCATGACCCGCACGGTCGAAGACGCGGCCCTGCTGCTGCAGGCCATGGCGGGTGCCGACCACCAGGACTCCACCAGCCTGCGCGAGCCGGTGCCGGACTACCTAGCCACTCTCCGTGACGGCGTGAAGGGCCTGCGGATCGGATTGCCGGATGAATACTTCATAGACGGTATCGAGCCAGACGTACGGGCATCCGTGGAGCGTGCCGTCGCCGCTCTGGAAGCAGCCGGAGCTATATTGCGCCGGATTTCCCTGCCTCATACCGCCTACGCCGTAGCCACCTACTACATCGTGGCCACAGCGGAGTGCTCTGCCAACCTCGCGCGCTTCGACGGTGTCCGCTACGGCCACCGTTGCGCTGATCCCCGGGACCTCCTCGAAATGTATGTCCGCTCCCGCAGCGAGGGCTTTGGTGCAGAGGTCAAACGGCGCATCATTCTCGGAACCTACGTCCTCAGCAGCGGCTACTACGACGCCTATTACCTCAAAGCGCAGAAAGTGCGAACCCTCATCCGCAACGACTTCCAGCGGGCTTTTGAGCAGGTGGAACTCATCGCCAGCCCCGTGTGCCCGACCCCCGCATTTAAGCTAGGCGAAAATACTGCTGATCCGCTGAAAATGTACTTGGCGGATATCTTTACCCTCGCGGCAAACCTCGCCGGCATTCCCGGTATCAGCGTTCCCTGCGGTGCCACTACGGCCACCGCCGCCCGCCCGTCACTGCCCGTAGGCCTCCAGCTTATGGGAAAACCCCTCAGCGAAGCAGCACTCCTGCGTGCGGCTTGGACCTCGGAACAGTCAGGGAGGTGAAGTGAGGCACGCGGCCAAAAATAAACATCAATTAATAACCTTTATGGAGTGAATACGACTTGGAAAAACCGCCTCGTCGCGGCGCTAAAGGGCACCACGGCCTCTGCTAAATTCGTCACCGGATCGACCGTCACCGCTACTCCCGTCAGCGTCGTCCAGCTTCCAGCCAGCATTGTGGAGGATTCCCAGACTTGGTAGCTGCCCGCTGCTGCGCCCCAGCGTAGGGTGGTGGGGCCAGTGGGGCCTACAGTGATTGTGAGGTCTTGCACCACGGCGCTGGCCAGCAGCGTGGACTCCATTTCTACCGCCCCTAGGTCTGCGGCGGTGCCAGCGAGGCGTGGATAGCCGCGTTGGTCCGTGGTGGGAGTGTTCGCGGTGGGTAATGCGGCATTGAGCGCCAGGGAATCGGGGGCCAGGCGCAGGGTACGGGTGGGGCCGCCGTTGAAGGCTGCGGCTAACAAACCGGGGACGAGCGGTGCGGCCTCTGTACCATTGAGCGGGCCTGCCGCGCCCCCATAGGCACCCAGGAGGTTCGTGCCAGCAAGGCTCACCGCGCCACGGATGTCGCGTGGCGTGCCGCCTTGGTTGGGAAGATTTCCTGCAATGATGCAGTTCTCCACGATAAGGCTATTGCTACCATTGACGGCACCACCGCCGAGGTTGGTTATGTAACTTGGGGCCGTACCCGGTGAGGTGCTGTGATTGGTCAATGTGCAGTGAACGAGCCGTCCGCTCTGGATGCTTACGCCACTCCCATATCCAGGTGTAAACGGGCCACCCCCAACACCCTCCACGGCAGCGCTCAGATTGCCATTTAGGGTGCAATTGGTCAGGACTGCATTGGTGGCATAGACCGCTCCTCCAGAGCCGCCCTCAAGCGATCCATCCCCTGAGGCCCTGCTCACATTGCCGCCTAGGCCCGCTGAATTCGTAGCCAGATAGGAGCCCTGCATTGTGAGTTCCCCTAGGCTGGCAATTGCTCCCCCATGACCACCCGTTCCGGAAGATCCGCCCGTCAGCAAGCCATACAGACCGGAGCCTCCCTTCCCGCCTTGGTTGTTTAAAAATTCGCAGTCCACTATGGTTAAACGGCCAGTGCCGCCGCTAAAAATAGCTCCGCCCCGCCCTCCGTTTCCACCGAAAAATCCGTAGTTGTAGGCTGGGCCACCGCCACCTCCTCCCGCCCGTTCCGCTCCGTTCCCGCCGGATCCAGCGACATTGCCGGTGAAGCGGCATTGGCTCGCCCTGAGCATGCCAGTAGTCGCAATAGCCCCGCCATCTCCGGCGGGCGTTCCCGAACTTCCAAACTCCGTATTGAAGGCTCCGTTGGTTCCAGGGCCCGATGCGTTTTGTGTCAGGGCACAGTTAGTTAGCACACAGTTGCCAGCATTGTTGATGGCCCCGCCGCTTTGTCCAGAGGCGCTCAGGCCGCTTTTCAGCGTGATCCCTTGCGCATTCACCCATGCACTGGCTGCGATGTTGAGAATGCGGGAGGCATTGTTTCCTGAGATCGTGCATCCAGGCGATTCACTCCAGAGGGTGACTTCCTTGCTCTCCACGGAAATTTCTCCCTGCGTGAGGAGGATCGTTTGGCCGAGCAATGTGGGGGCAATGCGCACGATGCCGCCGCTGGGGATGTCGCGCATGGCTTCGCGCAGGCTGACGGCAGCGCCTGCGGGCGTGTCCAGTTCATCCGCGAGTGTCGTCACGGTGAGACTGGGCGTCATGGGACGAGCAACCACGGTGAGATGCAGCGTGCCGGTGCCCGTGCCGGCAGCATTGGTGGCGCTGAGCGAAATGTCGAAGATACCGGGTGCAAGGGGTGCAAGCGGCTTGCCAGAAATGACGCGGTTCACCGCATCATACGTCAGACCGGGGGGCAATCCGCTGGCGTTATAGCTGAGGATATTTGGGCGGTTGATGTTGATTTGATAATAAAAGAATACGCCTTGGATCGCGGTCAGTGCAGGGCTGGGCACCGGGGGCTGCGGTGTCTCAACGGTCCAGACCACCGTGCCTGCAGCGCTGCCCACATCATTGGTGGCAGCAACATTGCTGGTCCAAGTGCCGACGGTTGTTGGGGTGCCGCTGATGCGGCCAGTGGTGGCATTGAGCGTCAGCCCTGGCGGCAGGTTGGTGGCGGTAAAGGCGGTGCCAGGATAGGTATCGCCAGTAGGAATGAGAGAGTAAGCAGTCGCCATATTTTGAACGGCAGTCCACGGACCTGCATTGACACGGGTAGCGGGGGGCTTTTCGAGATAGAAGCGTACGGTCTTCATGCCTGAGCCTGCTGCGTTTGTGGCGGTAAGCACGGCATCGAAGGTCCCCGTTTGGGTGGGTTGGCCGTAAAATTTAGCGGTCGCGGGATCGAACGTCAGCCCTGGCGGCACGCCGGTAGCGGACCAACTCGTGGGGAGATTCTTGGCTGCGCCTTGATACCATACGCGGGCGGCACCCATGCCCGACGGGGCATAGAGCGCCAGCGCCGAGGGCGGACCGATGACCACGGGGGCCAACGCGGGATCCCCCACAATCGCCAAGCCAGAAGCGGCTCCCATCGAGAAGGCGGCGACGTTGGTCACGACTGGGGGTGGTAAGAGCCTGGACGTGGGCCACGACACCAGCGAGCCACTGCGGCGAAGTGCAAACTGTGCTTTCTGTATCATCTCATCTGAAGCAGGGGAACTGACGGCGAGAAAATCCGTTGGGCTCAGATTCACACCATCCTGCCGTCGTGCCGTGGAATCAAAACCCAGGCTAATCACACTCGGGCGCTCGCGATTAAATGCGACTGGCCCTTGAGGGGCTGCGGTGGCAGAAAAGTCCCACGCCTGGCTGACACCCGTCGTTTCTTCCGGCACCGTGGTGCCCAACCAACGGACAACCTCTCCGCTCGGTTTCAATCCAAAGGACCAACCACCCGCCGCAGCGATACGGGTGAACGGACCGCTGTTGCCTGTGGCGGGCACAGACAGGCTCGTGCCAATCTCTGAGACGTAATAGCAGCGGCCCCAAGCAGTGACCGAGCCGTCGCTTTTCAAGGCTAAGAAATGGAAGTAACCAGCCGACACCTGAACCACGTTGGACAAGCCACTGGGAACACTCAGGGTGCTTGGCCCCCAACCGACCACGCTCCCATCTGATTTTAGCGCGACGCCCCCCCCTGCACCTGAGCGATACCCACGACACCATTTAATCCTGTTGGAAGCAGTGATGCGTTCGGCCCCCATGCGACCACCGTTCCACCCTCCCGCAGTGCGAGTGAATCCGCGTAAGCGTAAGAACCGGACGGTGGCGCAGCCACCGCCACGGCATCTCCGACCACCGGAGTGGCGATAGTAGAACCACTATCCCAAGCCACCAGCCCAGTGGGCGCGAACGCAGCATTGAGATCCAATTGATCCACATAGGCCAAGCAACTGTCAGTCACCGTCGCCCGCCCCGCCTGCCACCGCAGGGTATGTACCCCTGGCGTGAGACTTATGCTCACCTGCGCCCAAGCTGCCGAGGCGCTGGGATTCAGGAAAGCGGATTTCTCCACCCCATCGATCAGAAATTTCAGTGTTCCTGACGTCTGCGTTTGTTTCCACCAGAACGTGAGATTGAGCGGCCCAGTCACGGCCCCACCCTAGCTCGTCGGAGCCGGGCCGCGCCGCTCCCCCCGGTCGAGTCCTCTTTGTGGGTAACTCGCGGCGGTGGACCATCGCTTTCTTACGCGCTTTGCCCTCGATTACCCCGGAGTCTTGGTGGCCATGGAAACGGGAACGCACAGCCCGTGGATCAGCCGTCTCCTCACAGAGAAAGGTCA
>JAYVJI010001044.1:0-3199 GCA_043769435.1 Verrucomicrobiota bacterium | reverse complement strand
AATTGCTTGGCCAGACGCAGCGTGGTATTCCCAACGGTGATGACACCGCCGGCCGCCCGGATCCGCTCCACCAGCGCACTGCGGTAGTGGGTTTCCACCTGCTCCTGGACCAGATTCATGACTTCAGGCGTGCGGACATTGACGCGGCGCGGCTGGGCAACTGTTGACATGATTTTATTTGTTAGTGGTTATAGCTCGCGGAGAACCAGCGCACGATTTTTCCAGAGGTAGGAGGCTCCACTGCCGATGGTGAAGCTCAGCATGACTGCCAGCAGCAGCGGAATAAGAATGGATTCATTGGCTATCCCGCCCACCTTCCATTCAAAGAAGGGGCGAAACCACGCCATGGGTGCCTCTTCCGTGGACCTTCTCACCAGCAGATAGCTTGCGACGACGATCTGCCAGATCGTCTTGTGCTTACCCAGACGGTCTGCCGCCAGCACATTCCCGGACGCAGCCGCCACCAGTCGAAGGCCGGTCACCATGAATTCCCGCGCCAGTACCAGGACCACTAGCCAGCCAGGCATGGTCGCACGGTCCACCTCCAGCAGCACGACAAAGGCCGCCGCCATCAATATCTTGTCCGCCAGTGGATCCATCAACTGGCCAAATGGCGTGACGATATTCCGTTCCCGGGCGATCTTTCCGTCATAAAAATCCGTCAGTGCTCCGGCCCCGAAAAGCAGCATCCCCAAGGTAAAAGCCCACGGAATTCCACTGCTGGCCACAGCCACAAATAGAGCCGTGAGCACCAGTCTCGCCACTGTCAATTGATTGGGCAGATTCATCTCAGGATTCCGGGCTTGATGCGGGGTAGGTGACATGGTTTTGCGGGCTGTCTATAGGATTCATCGAAAGAGCGGGATTCCTCGGATTCCTCGGATTCCTCAAAAGCGCGGGAATGGAAGGATGGGGGCGCGCATGCGGATGGGTTGCTTGATACAGCGGACGTCCCGGGGACGTAGTTGTTGGATATGACGAACTCCGGACGCACCAGCTCCCTGCTTATCTGCCTAGCCGCCCTGCTCTGTAGAGGGCCTGCCGGCTATGCCGCGCCTTCCTATGAAAAGGAAGTCAGGCCGATGCTGGAAAAATACTGCTGGGACTGCCACGCGGACGGCGCTAATAAAGGTGACATAGCGCTGGACAAAGACGTCACCGCAACGGCCATCGCCGCTAACCGCAAACTCTGGGCCAGCGTGCAATTCCATGTGGAGCAATGGACGATGCCTCCCCATGAGGAAAAAATCCAGCCGGCGCGGGAGGAGCGCGACATGCTGGTAGCATGGCTGGAGGACACTCTGAACCCTGTGGATCCTGCTAAGCCGGATCCAGGCAGGGTGACCATTCGCCGCCTCAACCGGTCGGAATATAACAACACCGTCCGGGACCTGCTGGGGGTCACTTCCAGGCCTGCCGATGAATTCCCTGAGGATGATTCCGGTTACGGTTTTGACAACATAGGCGACGTGCTCTCTCTGCCACCTATTCTCATGGAAAGGTACCTCATCGCCGCAGACCGCGTGCTGATGGAGGCTATTCCTGCGGGGCCGACCAAGTCACAGAAATCAAGAATAGAGGCAGGCGATTTTCACGGCGTTGGGTTCGCCGCAAAGGAGGCGCGCCTGCTGGCATTTTCAGGAAACACCCACGCTGGCTTCCTTGCTCCAGCAGCCGGCGAATACGTCATCCGCATTCCTGCGTGGGCAGACCAGGCAGGCACGGAGGCGGCGAAAGTGCGGATTTCTGCAAACGGTAAGGAGATAAAGACCGTGGATGTCACCGCCGGGTCGAAGGATAAGGCTCAGGCTATGGAAGTGCGGGCAGAGCTGAATGTCGGCGACAATCGGATCGAATTCAATTTCATCAATGACTTCTATGATCCTAACATTCCAGATGCATCAAGGCGGGACCGGAATGTATACCTAGGAGGTATTGAAATCGAAGGGCCTTTCAACGCCAGGGGGAAGCCCCTCAGTGACACCGCGAGGAAAATATTCGGAGCCGCGGGAGCCCTTGGTGAGACGGAGGCAGGAGCCCGCTCTGTGCTCAAAAGCTTTGCCAACCGCGCCTTTCGCCGTGCGGCGCTCGAGGCGGAGGTCGACCGGTTGCTGGGTATTTTCAAAGCGGTCAGCAAAGATGGTGAATCCTGGCGCGACAGCCTCCGGACCGCGATGAAGGCAGTGATGGTTTCACCCTATTTCCTTTACCGGATAGAATGGCAGCCCGATGCCGCCAACCCTGAAGCGGTGACGGAGATCAATGAATTCGCTCTGGCCGCTAGACTGAGCTACTGGCTTTGGAGCAGCACGCCGGATGATGAACTGCTCAGCCTGGCCTTTCGCAATCAGCTGCGCCCGGTGCTCAAGGAGCAGGTCCTCAGGATGTTGAAGGACCCCAGGGCGAGGGCTCTGGCAGAGAACTTCGGAGGTCAGTGGCTGGAACTCCGGACCCTAGCCAGTATCAAGCCGGACAAGTTCCGCTTCCCGGCATTCAATGATGCTGTCCGCGAAGGCATGCGCCTGGAGACGGAGGAGTTTTTCTGGAACATGGTCAGCCAGAACCTGCCACTCACGGAGCTGATCTCTGCGGACTATACCTTTCTGAATGAGAAGCTCGCCAGGCATTATAACATCAGCGGGGTAACCGGTGACAATTTTCGCAAAGTGAAACTGGATGCCTCCACGCACCGCACAGGCGGCGTGCTGACCCATGGCAGCGTGCTCACCCTCACCAGCGACACTACCAGGACCTCTCCAGTGAAACGCGGGAAGTGGGTGCTGGAGAATATGCTGGGAATCAACGCGCCCCCGCCACCTCCGAATGTGCCCCCGCTGCCGGATGGCAAGGAGGCTGAAGTGACGGGATCGGTTCGCCAGCGGCTTGAGGTCCACCGTTCAAAGAAAGGGTGTATCTCCTGTCACTCGCTCATGGATCCTCCAGGATTCGGCCTGGAAAACTTTGACCCCACGGGACGCTGGCGGGAGGATGACGCGGGGCATCCGGTGGATGCCAGTGGGGTCCTCTCCACGGGCCAGGAATTCAAGAACGCGGGAGAACTAGCCAATGTTATCCTGAAGGAAAAGAAGGACGCATTTCTTCGCAATGGCGTCAGCAAAATGCTGACCTACGCACTGGGCCGCGGGCTTGAGGCCTACGACCGGCCAGCCATCAATGGTATCATGAAGCGCATGGCAGG
>JAYVJI010001043.1:0-1646 GCA_043769435.1 Verrucomicrobiota bacterium | reverse complement strand
CGCGGATGGACTTATGGATGAAGTGAAGAATTTCCGGCACTCGCTCTCGCCTCTGGAGGTGGCGGATCTGCATGAACCGGTGCTGGCAGCGACGCTTGCTAGGGCTAGGGCTGGCGACGCTGCTGCCGGGGAATCCCTGCGGGTGCATTTCCTGACAAGAGTAGACGCTAACGCTCAGGCTGCCCGCAAGGCTGTGTCGGCGGCCTTGAGAAATCTGGAGGATGACTACATCCATCATTTCCCGCTCATCATGACGATGAAGCAGTCCCCGCGTCCTCAGCAGTTTTACGTCCTGACCCGGGGCGACTATGCTTCCCCGGACCTGAATCATCCGGTGGAACCGTCGGCACCAGCTGCGGTCATGCCCTATGCTCCAGAGTTGCCGAAGAACCGCCTGGGTCTGGCCCGGTGGATGACTGATGTGAAGAATCCCTTGGTGGCCCGCGTGGCGGTGAACCGGCTTTGGATGCAGTGTTTCGGAATGGGAATCGTCGTCACGCAAGAGAATTTCGGGATGCAGGGTGATGCCCCGTCACACCATGAATTACTGGACACCCTGGCCTGCGATTTTGCCCAAGGCGGCTGGGACGTGAAGAAAATGCTGCGGCGGCTGGTGCTGAGCGCTACTTTCCGTCAATCCTCCGCCAGCACGGCAGAGAAGCGTGAGCGCGATCCTGCTAACAGATTCCTAGCGCGCGGGCCTGCGGTCCGGCTGTCCGGCGAGGCCATACGTGATCAAGCGCTCATGGCCGCTGGGTTGCTGGTGGAGAAGCAGGGCGGCCCCAGTGTCCGGCCGTGGCAGCCGCCGGGACTCTGGTCTGAGTCCGGGGCTTCCGGAGGTGACTACACTCCCGACACCGGCGAGGGATTGCACCGGCGCAGTCTCTATACTTACCGGAAGCGCACGGCACCGCCGCCTGCGATCATGACGCTGGATGGTGGCAGCAGGGAGATTTGTCAGCCACGCCGCCTCGCCACTAACACTCCGTTGCAGCCGCTCATTTTCTTGAACGATCAAAGCTACTTCGAGTGTGCCCGCGAACTGGCAAAGCGCGCCGTGCGGGAAGCTCCTGAGGGGGCGCTGGCTCAGATGCAGCGGGCGTTCCTGCTGCTCAGCTCGCGGCTTCCAGCGGCTCCGGAAACGGAGACACTGCAGTCGCTCTACGCCGCGCAGATCAAGACTTATACCGCAGATAAAGCAGCTGCTAAATCCATCTGTGGAGCGGAGGATCCAGCACTGGCAGCGCTGGTTATTGTTTGCTCCACTCTGCTTGTATCCGATGCCACCATCTCCAGCCGCTGAATTTTATGAATCCTGACTTTTCCGCCGCCGCTGATCCCATGCGCCTTACTAGGAGGCATTTTTTCGGCCAAGCAGGCCTAGGCCTCGGTGCCCTTGGAATGGCCAGCCTCCTAGGCAGGGAAGGACGGGCGGCTCCCGCTGGAAGTCTGGGGGCGCCTCATCTCCAGCCTAGGGCGAAGCGTGTCATCTATTTGTTTCAAGCCGGCGGACCTTCGCACCTAGAAACATTCGACTATAAGCCGGTGCTCCGGGCCGGCCATGGCAAAGCCCTGCCTAAAGAAGTGATAGGGAATCAGCGGCTCTCCACCATGAGCGGCAACCAGAGTTCGCTGCCCATGGCAGG
>JAYVJI010001042.1:0-3097 GCA_043769435.1 Verrucomicrobiota bacterium | reverse complement strand
TCAACGTTGTGGTGCATATGAACTCACAACTCAGAACTCACTCGGTAGGGTTTTCCAGCTCTAAACAAAGTAGACGAAATCTGCTTATACAGGCCGGCTGCCGTGGGGCTTTTGTCATTTTACTGACTGCCGGCTGCGGGGTTTTATGTGGGAAAATGTTAGCAAAACCCAAGGCAGAAGCAGGCCAGGGAAACAGCCGTTCAGAGGGCAAAGGCGTCTTGACGGAAAAATCGGGTAGGCCGCCGTGGGAGCCGTGGGAGGCGCTGGACCTTTCTACCTTGAACTGGGCCGGACAGGAGGCTTCAGCGGCATTACTTCGGGAGAAAATGCGATTTATTGGAGAGGACCGTTCGGTGGCGTTGTTACAGACACTAACGGTAAAAAACAGGATGTTCGCTGCGTTGGCGTTAGCCTTGGAATACCCCATCCGTGCGGAGAAGGAGTATGAACAGTTGATTGTCAGAAATCCCGAGGTCCGTATTTGGTTGTTAAAGGGACTGGCTGAGTCCAATTCTGCAATGGTCATGCGCGCCATGGCAACAGATGGTGGGGGTTCCAGCACTTCCTTCTTCTGCCTGCCGGCTGTCCTTGAATCAGATCCCGTCGGAGCGCTGGCATGTGGAGTAATCTCATAAGTGATCCAACGACCAGAGCGGCTGCCAATCAACTCCTCAAATAGGCAAATTATGAAATACTGGATCATTGGAGCGTGCAGTTTTGCCGGCGCAACTGCCCTAAGCTATCTATACCATGGGAACGGCTCAGACACTAAGACTGTAAAGGAAGGAGCAGGGGGAGTGCCTGCCCGCATAAGCCTTCCTGCTGACGGCAGTCCAAATTTTTCTGATGTATTGGCAAAGTTAGCGGAAAGTCCTGAAGGAAAGATTCACTATCCGGCAAGTTTAGATGAGTTGCTAAAATGCAGGCCGCGAGGAGCCCAGAGCAGGAGCGCCAGACGTGAGCTGGTTGCTACGCTGCTGAAGGAATGGGGGGGGCATGACCGGCAAGCTGCAGCCCAATACATCATGGCAAAAACCGGCACAGCAGACGTGGATCTACAACTAGTAATGGTAGAGTGCGGGGCTGAGATGGCACCCGCGTTGATGCTGGCGGGGCTGGACAATTTTGGGGGAGTGCTGGCCTGTGATGTAATGGCTGCATCACTTAAAAAACTACCGGATGATCTTCCAGAGACAGAAATTTTGGAACTATACAATAAGTGCGCAGCGGCTCACCTCCCGCCTAGTGGAACCGCCGCAGAACTCTGGGTGCGTCATTACGGAGAGCGTAACCCGCGGGGCCTAGCGGCAATAGCTGAAGCTGGCCGTGAGTCGCCGGCTGGCAGCGCATTACTTTCCGGTGCGGTCAAATACTTAATGCCTGTGGACCTAGCACGTGCCTAGGCGCTCATTTCCAGAGACTGCCCACGCCTGATTTCCCCTTTGCACGCGTCCATCGCGCTAGCGCTTGTCTCGCCGGGTCAATGGGACGTGTTTACCAAGGGGCTGGACAAGTTGCCTGCTGAAATTGATCGGGGCCGGCTGTTTACTTTTATTGCCGACTTCGCCGCCGGCACCTGGCCTGAAGCCGGTAAGGCAAGGCTGGTGGAATGGGCGGAGCAAAGGGGCGGAGACTATGCGGGCGAAACACTGCTAGCGACAGTTGTGCCAAGCATGTCTTCCATGGGGGACGAACAGGTAAGGGCAGCCTTCGCCGGTCTGTCATATGGCCCTCGATTAGAGATTGCGATAACAAACAGCATTATAACTCGCGGAGATATTGACAGTTGGGCGGGCTGGATCGACGGACAGAATTTTCCGGTATCCGGTATGGCCGTGGATTCCCTGGCGGAGCGGCTGGTCCGGGCTCGCCCGGATCAAGCCGATGCATTTGTGGGGAATTCCGCGCTGACTGGAGTATTCTCGGATGCTTTGCGTAGTCAACTTGCAGGTTATCTGGAGCGGAACGGCGGCAAGTAGTAACACTGGGTTCCTTCCCGGCGTCGGCGGCGTCACTTACAATAGTCAGAACCGCCCGCCGCTCCGGTTGCCCACCGGCAGAGCCGTATCCTGCGGGCGACCAACCAAATGGAGTAGCGCATGAGCACATTACAGACGCGAATAGCGTCAACGAGATCAACGAAACCACGGGCCGAGACCGAAAATCCGCCCCGGCCTGATCCCGAGTTGGAGACGAGTGTGGGAAAGAGCAGTTCCTCCACCACCTCCTACTTTTTCCTTCCTTCTTTCTACTTCAACGATCAGCATCCACGATGGGGGGATGAAGTGCCTATGAGGCTCGTCTCAGGCTCGATCTGGCGGAGTCCGGATCCTTTGCGCTCCACTGCCTGAACTCCCCCGGATCACTCTGACGGTTCCTCGTATTCCACCCGGACGCGGACGAAGAGTCGTTGATCAGTATCCATCGGGATCCGCACCACGGTGGGGGTGTTCGCTGGAATGGGGCTCCGGAGGTTTGTTGCAGACGAGGTGCTGGTGCGGATGGTTCTCCAGGTTTGGAGGGTGGTGGATGTTTGGGTGATGTAGCGGACGTCAGGTCTGACGGGGCCGAAGGTGAGGACTAGCTCTTTTTTGCCGGCCCCACTTCCGGGGAGTCCTGGGAGACCGTCGGGGGTGCCTGCTGAGCGCTCGATGGTTAGTCGGGGCAGGAGTGCTTGGTCGAAGGTGTAGGGCTGTCCGCCGAAGGCATACTCCATGAAGTGGCTCAACCCATCGGCATCGGGATCAGCGGCATCAAAGGTGGGGGCTTCGAGAGCGGCGGTATTATAGCCGTGGGATCGGAGGAGGGATTTCCATGCGGCGTAACCTTTCAGTGGGCTGAGGAGGGCGGTCTCGCTATCCTCGCGGGTGCCGCCGACGATGTTGACGCGGACCCGCACCCACACGGAAATGGGCTGGGTGCTGTCGGGAGGCAAGGGGACGCTGGCGAGGGCTGCGGTGGCTCCAGAGATGGGATTGGAGGTGTCGCCAGTATTTCCGTAATACCATTGATAGCCTTTGAGGGCGCTGGTCACGGGGATAACACGGAAGGCGCCTGATTGCCCTGGGGCCACGGATTTATCCTCTGGTTGAGTCGC
>JAYVJI010001041.1:0-2938 GCA_043769435.1 Verrucomicrobiota bacterium | reverse complement strand
GTTGCAGTGACTGGTGCATGCCAAACGACTAACCATGCGTTCAACATTACTCATTTACATTTTCCTGTCGGCTCTGTCCGTCGTCCTGCCGGCGGCCGGCCAGCCTTGGAACTATGTAGTCATGCTGATCGATGACATGGGAGCCACTGATCTGAGCTGCTCGGGTAGCCGCTTTTATGAGACGCCTCACATCGATGAACTGGCTGCCGGAGGAGCGCGGTTCACGACAGCCTACAGCGCCTGCACGGTTTGTTCTCCTACGCGGGCAGCCCTGCTCACCGGGCAGTATCCGGCACGGCTGCACCTGACAGACTGGATCGCCGGCCATGAGCAGCCGAAAGCTAAATTACTGCCTCCCGCTTGGACAAAAGAATTGCCATTGGAGACACGCACCATCGCGGAATTGCTGAGGGAAAAAGGATACGCCACCGGCACCTTTGGGAAATGGCATCTGGGCCCGGCGGCTCCAGGAGAGCATGGCTTTGAGGTGAATGCCGGCGGCACTTCTAGGGGCCAGCCCGCGACTTGGTTTCCTCCCTACAGCAATCCAGCACTCCCGGACGGGCCGGATGGGGAATTCCTAACAGAACGCCTGACGGCAGAGGCCGGGATGTTCATGGAGAAAAACAAGGGCAGGCCGTTCCTGCTCTACTTTCCACATTTCGCTGTGCACACCCCGCTCGGAGGAAAGAGAGAAGTCATAGCGAAGTACCGGAAAAAAGCAGCGAGCCTGCCGGCGGATGCACCCCACCGGAATCCCGTTTATGCAGCGATGGTGGAAGGAGTGGATGACAGCGTCGGACGGTTGAGAGCCCACATCAAAGCACTCGGCCTGACGGAACGCACGGTCTTTATCTTCACGTCCGACAATGGCGGCCTGCTTGGCGGACCTGGGCAGCCGGTCACCGGCAATCCCGGGTCCCGGGCAGGCAAGGGCTCAGCCTATGAAGGAGGCATCCGGGTGCCATTGATCATCCACTGGCCGGGCCTCACAAAACCCGGCACGGTCTGCGCGGACCCGGTCATCACCATGGACCTTTTTGCCACACTGAATACCGCCAGCAGCACGGGCGCAGCCAGCGACGGCATCGACCTGCGTCCGCTCCTCCGGGGAGAGCCAGCACCAGCCCGGCCGCTCTACTGGCACTACCCTCACTACCATCCGGGCGGTGCCCGCCCCTACAGTGCAGTGCGGCAGGGAAGGTGGAAGCTCATCCACCACTATGAAGATGACCGCAGGGAGCTTTTTGACCTCGCCGCTGACCCGCTGGAGGAGCTGGACATCTCGACTAAGCACCCGGAGGAACGGGATCGCTTGCGCGCCATGCTGGACTCATGGAGAACGGAAACAAAAGCGCAGCCTCCGGTGGCCAACCCCGCATGGAAAGAAAGCGTAGACTAACCACTAACTGAAAAATGCCGGCTGACTATCACATGCACACCCCTCTCTGCCGACACGCCAGCGGCGGGCCAGAGGAATATGTAGCGGCAGCTATCGCAGCCGGGCTGGATGAAATAGGCATTTCTGATCATAGTCCGATGCCCATGGAGTTCGATGACTGGAGGATGAAGGATGCAGAGTTCCCCGCCTACCTGGAGTGGGTGGAGACTGCCAGACGCTGCGGCGGCAGCCAGCTGCCCGTGAGGCTCGGCCTGGAAGTGGACTGGCTGTCCGGCGGTGAGGCATGGATTGAGACGCTCGCGGCAAGGGCACCATGGGACTACTTCATTGGCAGCATTCACTACATCGGGGAATGGAATTTTGACAACCCATCGCTAAAAGGCCGGTTCAGCGACTACGGCACAGCGGCAGCATGGGACCGGTACTGGAAGCTCTTTGCAGCAGCCACCCGCAGCGGATTTTTCCAGATCATGGGCCATCCGGATTTGATCAAAAAATTCGGTCACCGTCCGGAAGGGGATCTCCGCCGCTTCTATGAACCTGCCATCCAGGCGGTGGCAGATGCGGGAATCGCTATCGAAATCAATACTGCGGGACTGTTCAAGGAAGTGCAGGAAATGTATCCCGCCCTGGAGTTCCTAGAGATGGCAAAATCCGCCGGCATCCCTCTGACAATCAACAGCGATGCCCACGCGCCATGCGAGGTGGGGAGGGCCTTTGCAGAGGCCGTCGCGCTGGCACGGGCGGCCGGTTTCTCAGAAACGGTGCGCTTCGATGGTGGCCGGATGCGGCGGGTGCCCCTGCACTGATCACCCTGACCACCCAAACTTTTTCACCCGTATGATTTCGCAAGTCCGCTTTTGAAAACTGCGGCAGTGAGACATCAGGTAAAAGCCCACCACCATTTCCTTCCACCTTATGCGCTCATACTCCAGTTCCATCGATCCATCTCCCAGAAGCCGCCGTGCATTTCTTTCCAGCACCGGACTGGCAGCTGCGTTCCTCGCAGTTCCCGGAGCTTATGCAGAGGCCCTCACCCTTACTCCGAAGCAGACTGAAGGCCCGTTTTATCCTGACAAGCTGCCCCTAGATACAGATAACGACCTCATTATTGTGAATGATAGCCTAACACCATCCGCAGGGGAAATCACCTGGCTGAGCGGCAAGGTGCTCAGCGCAGATGGCCAGCCTATCAGGAACGCGCTGGTTGAAATTTGGCAGTGCGACATCAATGGGGCCTACCTCCACACACGCAGCAGCAACAGGGATAAATATAACGCCAATTTCCAGGGATTCGGGCGATTCCTCACCGGGTCCACCGGCGAGTATCTTTTCAGGACCATCAAGCCGGTAGCCTACCCGGGCCGCACGCCCCACATTCACTTCGCCATCAAAATGAAAGGCCGGGATAAATGGACAACTCAATGTTACGTCAAGGGCGAGGCTCAAAATGAAAAGGATGGCGTGCTGAAAAACATCAAAGACGCCAAGGCCCGCGATTCCGTGATCGTAGACTTCGCCGCCATCAAGGAATCC
>JAYVJI010001040.1:0-2902 GCA_043769435.1 Verrucomicrobiota bacterium | reverse complement strand
GCTCTGCCGGACTATAAAGGCCTGAGCATCACCGTCCCGAAGTTCGAGGCGAATGAGGAGGCTGTGGATTCCATTTTGACCGAGCAGCGCGAGCGCATGGCTGATTTCAAAGAAGTGGAGCGCAGCGTGCAAAATGGTGATTTCCTCAGCATCAGCTACAGCGCGACGTTTGGCGGAAAGCCACTCAGGGAGCAGTTGCCAGACGCGCAGGCATTCCTAGCAGAGAATGACGACTACATGATCAAGGTGGACGAAAAAACGTTCCTCCCCGGATTCTGTCACCAGTTGACCGGTATGAACGCGGGAGACGCCAGGGACGTCACTGTCACCATGCCCGGGGAAACTCTCAGCCCATTGATCGCCGGTGAGGAAGTGACGTATCACGTGACGGTTAAATCTGTGAAGGAGGCCGTGCTTCCTGAGCTGGACGACGCATTCGCCGCAGGCCTGACCGGGGGTAAAACGCTGGCCGAGCTGAAGGATATCATCCTGAAAAATTTGGAGGTTCAGGTGCAGCAAAAGGACCTAGAGCAAAAGCGCATCGCCGCCATGCTGGCACTGCGGGATAAGGTGAATTTCGACTTGCCCGAGCATGTCGTGCGTAATGCCACGCAGTCCCGCGTGAACCAACTGGTGCGGATGAACCTTGACCGCGGCATCGAGAAGGACCAGATCACTGAGAATCAGGATGAGATCATCCGGGCTGCCAACGACCAGGCAGTTGTCGACGTGAAGGATGAGTTCATATTACTGAAGATCATGGAAGAAGAAAAGCTCGAAGTCAGTGAGCAGGACATGTTCAATCGCGTCCAACAGATCGCGATCCAGTCCCGGACCCCGGTCGACAAGGTCATCAAAACCCTGCGGAAGAACGACCGGTTTGGTGAAATCCGGCATGCGCTGCTGCTGGGGAAAGCACTGGATGTGCTCGTGGAACATGCCAACGTCACGTATGACGGAACCATGTCCCCGGTGGATACTTCTGCTGAATAAACAAAACCGCCCGGCGGCACCGCTCTGCCTCTACGACCAGCCCAAACTTACCAGCCAACACTGCCATGACCATGAATCACCTCCGCGAACTTCAGGACGACCCAGCCAGCATGATGCTCCTCCCTCCGCACCTCCGCAGCCGGGTCACTAATGCTGTCCAGAATGTTACAATTTATGAAAAGGAGCCCGGCGTAGGCATCATGTCCTTTGATCTGCTAAGCCGGTTGATGAAGGATCGCATCCTTTTCATAGGCGGGCAGGTGACGGACAGCATGGCGGACTATGTGAATGCCCAAATGCTTTACCTTCAGATGCAGGATCCCGGTAAGGACATTAGCCTTTACATCAACAGCCCAGGGGGAAGTGTCACTGCCGGCCTCGCCATGTATGACACCATGCAGCTGGTCACGTGTGATGTGAATACCTACTGCATGGGCATGTGCGCCAGCATGGGGGCTGTCCTGCTTTGCGCCGGCACCGCAGGTAAGCGCCACTGCCTGCCTAACAGTCATGTCATGATCCATCAGGTCAGCGGTGGTGCCCAGGGGACCGCCAGTGATGTGGAGCGCACGGTGGAGTTCATGTATAGTCTCAAAAAGCGTCTGAATGTCATCATTGCCAAGCACACAGGTAAAACCGTTGATCAGGTGGCGAATGATGCTGATCGCGATAACTATATGACCGCCGAGCAGGCGCTGGCCTACGGTCTTGTGGATAAAATCGTGGAAGGCAAAAAGGCGCTGGCTCCCGCTGTTCCTGCGGTATAGGATCGGCGGCTACCAACGCCCTCCACCTTCATGGCCCGTAACACCAATCTCACCATGTGCTCTTTCTGCGGAAAGAGCCATTCTGAAGTGCGCAAATTGATTTCAGGCCCGGGTGGTGTCTATATTTGTGAGCATTGTGTGGTAGTCTGTAAGGACATCATCGATAAGGAATTCCCCGAGGACGAACGAGAGACCACGCCACTGCCAAAGCTCAGGGTGCCGAAGCCCACGGAAATCAATGCTCATCTGAATCATTACGTGATCGGTCAGGAGCATGCCAAGAAGGTGCTGTCCGTAGCGGTGCATAACCACTACCGTCGTGTCCAAAGCCGGCTGGAAGAAAGTGAACAAGGTTCCCGTTTTCACCGTGCCTCCGAGAAGTATCCGGACGTTGAACTGGAGAAGAGCAATGTGCTGCTCATCGGTCCTACCGGCAGCGGAAAGACCCTGCTGGCGAAGACGCTTGCCCGGCTGCTCAATGTTCCCTTTACCATCGCTGACGCTACCACCCTGACAGAAGCTGGTTACGTAGGTGAGGACGTGGAGAACATAATCCTGCGCCTGCTGCAGGCCTCAGACTTTGATGTGAGGAAGGCCGAGCGGGGCATCGTTTTTATTGATGAAATCGACAAAGTCGGCAAGAAAGGTGAAAATGTCAGCATCACCCGCGATGTATCCGGCGAGGGTGTCCAGCAGGCACTCCTGAAAATTCTGGAGGGGACAGTGTGTAATGTGCCGCCCCAGGGAGGCAGGAAACACCCGCAGCAGGAATACATCCAGGTGCATACGGACAATATCCTCTTCATCTGTGGTGGAGCCTTCAATGGACTGGAGCAGGTCATCGCCCGCCGCGTCGGCAGCAACACCATGGGCTTCGGCTCCATGGAGGAAAATGCCCGTCGCACTGCTGAATCCAAGGAGCAGGACATCCTCCGGAAAGTAATGCCCGCAGATCTTGTGGGCTTCGGACTGATTCCCGAATTCATCGGACGCCTGCCAGTCATCAGTACGCTCCAGCCCATCTCTGAAGATGACATGCTGCGTATCCTGATAGAGCCCCGGAATTCTATCATCCAGCAATTCAGTAAGCTGCTTTCACTGGATGGAGTGGAACTGAACGTGACAAAGGACGGGCTTCAGGC